>JAJZQK010000577.1 GCA_021847625.1 Chloroflexota bacterium | reverse complement strand
GCGCGTTGCACCAACTCCGCCTCCAAAATCGTTCACCGTGCCAGTTGCACGAAAGTTAGGCTAGACAAGTACCCCCCGTACATAATCTTGGCAGACCCTCCACGTGTCTGTTCCGTAGCTCAAGGATCAGGAAATCGGCGGTATGGTCCTGCCTATTGGTGACGATGACGATCATCGACTGGGTAATCTCTCTACTTAGTCGGAATCGGTTTCCTCCTTCGCCACCTTGGTAAACGTATCGGTAGACGCTAGCGGTCTCCATGTGCTTCTAGACTCAATACAGCTTGCCTGATCGCCTTCAGTTGGCTCGCCTTGAGCCCTGGTCTCAATGTCCGTGCCGGAGAGCCGCAACTCCACGTATGGCACCCAATGGCCATCCTGGTCTTGTGCGAACGAAAGGTCAGCACGCTCATCGTATTGGGGGATGACAGAACGCCGAGGCGCTGGTGCTGGTTCCTCAAAGAGCAAGCCAAATGGCAGCCCATTTCTGATGGTGGGCATCTGCGATTCCCTCACTTCTTACAATGACTAATGCTGGCTATCCTTGGGCGGGCATGGGTCGTTACCAGGCTTGACTGTATCGCTGTCTCTGATCTGGCCGTGTTGGTTGTGGATGACGACCTCACCGCCACCTGCGTTGGCGAGTATCTTCTTGGCGTGATCCTCGGCCTCTGCCTGAGTACGATGCCTGGAGCTGGCGCGTGCAGCGCCCGGTTTCGTTACACGCCATCCGCCCTCTGGGTTCGGTACAACGTGTCGCTCGCCTCTCCTGGACATTCTCTTGATCCCTCCTGGCCCGTCGTTGCGGCAAATGGGCAGGTCCTTAGTCGGTCGAATGGCATGCTAGCGGAACTGGTGTTCTGTGTCAATGGTGATTTGCTGCTATGCCTGGCGGTAGCTATGACGCACACGAATCATCTATACTACCGTTGCACGGACGAACACTCTAGGAAACGGTGGACCAGAGATGCCTTGGGACGATGACCTGGCGCGGGAGTTCGAGCAATTAGCCAAGTGGCAGGACGAACACGCGCGCGGTCTGATGTTCGAGGGCCTTGTACAGCGCCTCTTCGAGCGAGCGCGCTTCCAGGTGCGCCGAAACGCTGGGGCCGCGCGGCCGCGCCAGACGGATCTCTTCGCCACGCGAGGCGCGGAGGAGTTCCTTATCGAGGTGAAGTGGCGCAAGGCGCCCGCGGACATCGCGGACATCGACGGCATTCGCAAGCGTCTGGAGCGTACGGCTGGCCACGTGGTGGGTATCTTCCTCAGCATGGCCGGCTTCACCGCCGAGGCTGTTAGAGAGGTGGGCGAGCACCGCGACCGCGTGGTCCTTCTGTTCAAGAAGGATGAGATCGAGCGGCTCTTTGACGGCCACCTCCGCCTGCGCTCGCTTCTCCACCGTAAGAGGGAAAATCTCGTCGCCGAGGGGGAGGTCTTCTTCGACGCGGGTGGCGGGCAGTGGGCCGACGAGCCGCCACCGGATCGCACCCTTCTGCCCCCGCCGGACAGCGTAATCTGGCACCCTCAGGAGGGCCCACTCCCCTGGATCGCGGGCGACGGCGAGTTCGAACCCATCGTCTTTGCCCAGAACCTGCCGGACGTCGACGGGACGGTTGCCCGGGGCTCGGGCGTTGGCTTAGATCTGCTGCTGCCCATCCAAGCGCCGGATGATCTGTCTCACGTTTTGGAAGCCTTCAGACGCTCTGGCTGGGTCACCTCCGCCGGGCGTTACGCCATTCAGCAGGCCGGTGCCTGTTGGTATGGGACCGGGCCGTCGGGTTACTCGAAGCGCTGGAGGGCCGCGCCCGCCGCTACGCCGCCGTGCAGGGCGACCTCCACCACAGCGAGCAGGCCGTCTACTTTGACCTGTGCGAGGGGGGCTTCTACACGCTCACCGTCTATTTGTATGTGGGAGGGGCCGGACAGGTGCGCCAGGCGCGTTTTTCCGCCCACCTGCCCGGCATTCCGCTCGACCTTGCGCCCTTGCGCGAGGTGGCACGGGCCCTCGATGTCGACGACCAGGCCTACCTGCGCCCTCTGCGGAGACGGCTGGTCGAAAACGAATGGCGCTTGCCCGGCCGGCCCATCAAGTTGCAGCCAGTGGCGTTTCTGCGGGCCGGCGCCGGGGCGTGGGTCAGCGGCCTCGTGGTCGAGAACCCATTCTTCAGCGCCAACCCCTATCGAGCCGTGCGCACCCCGGCGGGAAGCAAGCCTCTAGGTGCGCTTCATAAACTGGAGCGCTTAGTTTGTGGCCTTGGGTCCTGGCATTTATTGGACGATGCCGTCGACTACTATTACTTGTGCGGCTTTGAGACCGTCCGCACCGGCGGCGCGCTGGTGGTCGATCTGAGGGCTGACTGGCAGGAGGAGAAAGCCGACCGGGTCCCCCGGGAGGGCGAGAGGCCTCCGTCTCTAATGGACGAGCCCCCAGAGTCCCAGAGCAAGCAGTGGGAAGGTCTCTAAGGTATACGGAGCCGGGCTTGCCGCGGTTTGTCCGCGGGCGGCCCCGTGTATCCACGCGTGGCGAACGCGCCATAAGCCCGCCCCTCGCTCCAAGGGCGTCCACCACGGGCTATACTGCAGGTGATAAGGAATCCTCCCCACTTTATACGTAGAGTTGTCCAACCGTTAAACCCCTCTTTTCGCAGCCTGCTGGGGCGCCAAGCCCTTAAACCATACGTATAAGGGCTGTTATGCACACTGATTATACGGAGCCTGCCAAGATAAGCCACATTATATGGGCAGATTAGATTGGAGGTGATATGGAGAAGACAAGGGCCGATTCCGCTCGAGACTGGGGGTTGTCAGGGTGGGCGCCTCAGCGAGCGAGAGAGACTGCTGAAAAGTGGTTGCCCTGCCCCATTGCGCACCTCCTTATTGTCAGGTATCAACCACAGTCTCTGCGAATTACAATGCTGTCGCCGCCGGTCATAGCTGGCGGGTCGGCATTGTCGGCGAAGCCCATCTGGTTGTCGTAGGCCAGCAGGGCGATAACCACGTCCTAGGTCTTAAGGCGGGATTTGTTCATCCTCATTGGCATATGACAAGTGAAAGAAGAGGAGTTGCGACACGTTCACGACCGTCTGCTAGTAGATAGTCGACCGTTTGCCAGGTTGGTCATGAGACGAATCCTCGCACGTACGACGGGTGAACTGCCCCCAGTCCAGTTCACTTGATACCTGAGCTGTAATCGCCCTCTAGAAGCCCGGCCGACAACCCGCCTGTGTGCACAGTGGAGACGGGTTTCGGCAGAAGGTGTTGGATGCTGACACGATGAAGGCAGCGATGAAAGCGACCAGACAAGCTGTAAAGCGAGCAAGAA
>JAJZQK010000576.1 GCA_021847625.1 Chloroflexota bacterium | reverse complement strand
AGAACACCTTCGGCAAGGCCTCGCGCGCGCGTGGAGGATATCCTGCCGGTCTTCCGCCAACGCTACCTGGACGACGAGTCGGTGGTCCATGCCTTGGTCACGCTCGTGCGCGGCGGGTTTCCGGCCGAGGGCCTGGACCGCGTGCTGTACTTCCACGCGACGCAGTCCGACCGCCTGCTGCACGACACCGTGACCGAGGTACTCTATCCGCTGCGAGAGGGGGGCAGGATCGACGTCGGGCAGGACGACGTGCTGCGGGCCGTGAGCCTCTGGGTCGGCGAAGGCAAGACGGCCACCAGATGGTCGGCGAACGTGATTCTGCGCGCGGCCCAAGGCCTCTTGTCGACGCTGCGCGACTTCGGGGTTCTGGAAGGCGCGGTCAACAAGCGCCTGGCGCCGACGTACCTGCCGGTGGAGGCGTTTGCCTACGTCGCCTTCTACCTGCACCAGCGGCAGCCATCCGGGCAGCGGCTCATCGAGAACCCCGAATGGAGCCTGTTCTTCCCAATAGAGAACAAGCGCCACTTCCTGGACGTCTCGGCCGACATCGTCGAGCGCGTAGATCCCATCTTCTACGGCGACCCAATGACGGCATCGTTAAAAGCCCTGGGTACGAGCTGAGTAGGGCCTACCGCGCCGCCGGGTGAAGGGATGTACCTAACTGGCGGCAGCTGCTCCCACGCGGGATCCACATGGTCGTCACAACCAGTCCGTGAGTCGACGCGGTCTCTGTAGAGACGCTTCAATCGGGTAGGAGGGGACCTCACGGTCCCCGTCCTCCCACACCACCGGACGTACTCATCGTGTCCGGCGGTTTCCTCTACTGTCGCAACGTAGCGTACCTTTCTCAGGTCGCGCGTCAGGGCTCGCTCTCGTTCCGACGCCGTGAGGGCTTGCCACTCCTCGGGCGCGGCAGGTCCGGTTCCGCCTTCGCCGCCCGCGCCGTGGCGCACTTGGTCCTCCTGAGATGCCCCCTAAATCTGGTCCACGCGGAATGTGCGGGTTAAGCCCCCTCTCGTCTGTCTGGTACGGCTGTGTTTGATACTCTGGAATGGCCCACACCTTCGCGATCGCCGAGGCCTTCCGCGGCTACCCGGTGGGCCTGCGGCCGACGGCTACCGACGGCCTCTTCGACGTCCTGTTCTGCGGCTATCAGGTAGAGCAGGTCGACCTTCGCTCTCAGCCATCGGCCGAGGATGGGGTACAATGCCAGCACAGAAAGTGTATACCATGTCTCCGAACACCCGTATACTATGTCCCCGGTCTATACAAAGGGAGGGTTAGGGTGAGGGTCGGCCTGGGGGCGTTCGATCATCACCGTCCCCACGCGTTGCCGGATGGATCCCCGCTTCCGCGGGGATGACAGGCGTTGCGGCCAGGCGGGAGGAGGGGGATGGACACCCCCGTGGGCCTCCCTTACCCACCCTGCCCCTGCCTATCGTCAGCCCTGCCGTCCGCATCCTCGGACGCCTCCAACGGGTTGGGATCAACAGGGTTGGCCAGCGCCCTGGTGAACAAGGAAACGAGCAAGCCAATGAGGATCAGCCCTACCAGGGCGTCTACGCAGGCGATACTCCTGCCGATCGGCGTTACGGGGACAATGTCTCCGTACCCCACCGTGGCCATCGTGATCCAGGTCATGTAGACCGCGTCCGGGTAGTTCTCAATGGGGTGGCCCCTCCGGCACTCCGCCGCACAGAGAAAGGCGGAGGACACAAAAGGGTAGAGCAACATAGCCCACAGGATCGGCCAGTGCCCGGCGGCCTGTGCCCGAAAGCTCCTGAATAGCCACTGCCAGTAGTGGCGGAATTGCCGCCAGCGTACCCTTAGGACCGCCGTGAATCGCATTGCTCATGCCGCCCGCTACGTCTTAATCACTGACAAATAGGACGCTCACATTCGCAATTAGTATTGGGCGCTGAATCTGGCGATGGAAAGAGCAATTCCGGTTCCAAGCCGGGCGACGGCCCTGTGACGGGGGCCTGCCTCGGACGAGCAGGCCCGTTCATTCCGGGCCGCCGCCCCCACCTCGGCCGGACCGGCGGATGCTCGGCGTATTCCCGCTAGGGGCGCACCAGCACCTGCAGGTCGTCGGTCGGCTGCAAGAGGGCCTGGAAGGCCGCCTGGATCTCGGCCAGCGGCACCACCCGCGAGATGACCGGCTCTCCCTGCACGCGGCCGCTGGCCAGGAGCGACAGGGCGACGTGCCAGTCGGGAATCTCCGTGCCATAGGAGCACTGCAGCTGCACCTCGCGGCCCACCCAATCGAGCGGCGAGATCTGGCAGCCGTCCATGCACAGCGCCACCAGCACGATCTGCCCCCGATAGCGGGCCATCTCCATCGCCTGCTGGAAGGTAGGCTTGGCCCCCGCGCACTCGAAGACCACGTCCGGGCCCAGGCCGCCGCTGAGGCGCACGGCCTCCTCCACCACGTCGACGGCGAACGGGTCGAGCACCACGTCGGCCCCCAGCCGCCGCGCCATCTCCCGCCTGGCAGGGGAGGGCTCAGATACTACGAGCAGCCCCGGCCCGGCCAGGCGCGCGCACTGCAGCGTGAAGAGGCCAATCGGCCCCGCGCCCATCACGACGACCGTGTCGCCGAGCTTGACGTTGCCCAGGCGAACGGTGTGGACGGCGACGGCGAGCGGCTCGGCTAGGGCCGCCACCTCGTCGGTGATGTTCTCAGGCTGGCGCAGCAGCCCTATCGCGGGCTGCGCCGTGTACTCCGCGTAGCCCCCCGGCGCCTGCACGTCGACGGTGAAGCCCTTGTCACGGGCGCTGTACCTGGGGTTGGCCACCTGCAGGCGCCCCTTGATGCCGCGCACCACCCTATCGCCCACCGACCATTCGCGGACCCTCTCGCCGACCTCCGTGACGACCCCGGCGAACTCGTGGCCCATGATGACGCCCGGGGCCATCAGCCCGTGCGCGTAGCGGTGCAGGTCCGAGCCGCAGATGCCGCAGTAGGATATCCTCACCACCACCTGGCCCGGCCCCGCCTTGGGCGCCGGCACGTCCTCCACTGCCACGAGTCCCGCTTCCTTGAAAACTGCCGCCTTCATCGGCAATAGTCCCTCCCTCGACTGAACTCTGGTTTTTCGCCTAAATAGCCCGGCCTTATCCTTGCTCCGCGGCCGGCCGGTGGAATAGTCCAGCTGATGCTCCTCCTTCAAATACGTGGGGGCGGACGCGCCTCAGAGGTTGTGATTAAATCGGTTTTGGCGCCCAAAACTGGCGTGCGCCTCCTTAGTGTACGTCCTTGTACGAGCCGGTTCGGGCGCCCCAAATCGAAAAAGTCACAAACTCTTGGGCGGACTCGCCCG
>JAJZQK010000575.1 GCA_021847625.1 Chloroflexota bacterium | reverse complement strand
GGCACGTAGTCGAGGTCGCACGCCGGGTCCGGCGTCTCGTAATTGATCGTCGGGTGGACGATGCCATCGCGCAGACTCATTATACACGCAATGGCCTCAACTGCGCCCGCCGCGCCCAGCAGATGGCCGATCATAGATTTCGTCGAGCTGATGGGGACCTGGTAGGCCCGCTCGCCGAACACGCGCTTGATGGCCCTCGTTTCCGTGGCGTCGTTGAGGGGCGTGGAGGTGCCGTGGGCGTTGATGTAGTCGACGTCGGCAGGGGCGAGCTCGGCGTCTGCCAAGGCGGCCTCGATGGCGCTCGCGGCACCCTCGCCTTCGGGCTCGGGCATGACGAGGTGATAGGCGTCCGAGGAGCAACCGTAGCCGACGACCTCGGCCAGGATGGGCGCGTTGCGCCGGATGGCGTGCCCGAGCTCCTCCAGAATAAGGATGCCGGCGCCCTCGGCGGGGACGAAGCCGTCGCGGGTCAGGTCGAAGGGCCGGCTGGCCTTCGTGGGCTCCTCGTTGCGGGTGGTGAGGGCACGCATGATGGCGAAGCCGGCCAGGCCGATCTCGCACAGCGGCGCCTCCGTGCCCCCGGCGATCATCGTGTGGGCCACGCCCCGGCGGATGACCTCCGCCGCCTCGCCGATCGCCTGGGTGCCGGCGGCGCAGGCGGTGATGGCCGTGGAGCTGTAACCCTTGGCGCCGAAGACGCGGCTCACCTGCGCGGCGGCCATGTTGGGGAGCATGCTGGGCACGAAGAAAGGGCTGATGCGGGAGCCGCCGCGGGCGACCAGCGTCCGGCACTCCTGCTCGATGTTCGCGAGGCCGCCGATGCCGGTGCCCAGGAAGACGCCGACGTCGGCGGCGTTGTCCGGCCCTATCTTCACGCGCGCGTCCTCGAGGGCGACGCGGGTGGCGGCGACGGCGAACTGGCTGAAGCGGGCCATGCGCCGGGCCTCTTTGGCATCGATATAGTCCAGCGGATCGAATGACCAAACATGAGCCGCCAGCTGGGCCGGATAGGCGCTCGGATCGAAAGAGCTAATCCGGCCGACCCCCGAACGGCCGCTTACCAGGCCCTCCCAATACTCCGATACGGTGCATCCCAAGGGGCTCATAACGCCGAGCCCGGTGACGACAACGCGGGTGCGTGTTCTCATCGACGTGTTCCCTGCCTCCGGCTCCTTTGCCACCACGGATTCTCTACTCAACGCGTACCGCCGCCAGGCCCTCGGCGACCGTTTCCACCAGCCGCTGTTCGGCCGCCTGGGCGGCGACGCGGAGGGCGTTGCGAATGGCCTTGGCGCGGCTGCAGCCGTGGCTGATGATCACCACGCCCTTCACGCCGAGCAGAGGGGCGCCCCCGTATTCCTCGTAGTCCAGCCGCCGCTTCATGCGCCGGAAGGCGGGCCGCAGCGCTGCCGCGGCGAGCTTGGTGACTACGCCGCGGCTCAGCTCGTCGCGGATCAGCGAGAAGAGCGACTCGCTGAGCCCTTCGCTCAGCTTGATGGCGACGTTGCCGACAAAGCCGTCGCATACCACGACATCGGCCTTGCCCCCTGCTGGTAAGTCTCCGCCCTCCACGTTGCCCACGAAGTTGAGGCCGCTCTGCCTCAGCAAGCGGTTGGCTTCCTGGACGACGAGACTGCCCTTCGTGTCCTCCTCGCCGTTGCTGAGGAGGGCGACCCGCGGGTTGGTCCTGCCGAGGGCCTTTTCCATGTAGACGCTGCCGAGCAGGGCGAACTGCTGTAAGTACTGGGGGCGCACGTCGGCGTTGGCGCCGATGTCCAAGAGTAGAAGGGGTCCGGCCAAGGTGGGGTAGATGGCGCAGATGGCGGGGCGGTCGACGCCCTCGATCCGGCCGAGCACGAAGAGAGAGGCGGCGAGGACGGCGCCGCTGTTGCCCGCCGATACGAAGGCCTGGGCTTGGCCGTCGCGCACGAGGCCCAGGCCCACGGCCAACGAGGAACGGCGTTTCTGGCGCACCGCCGCCACCGGATGCTCGTCCATGCCCACGATCTCGGGTGCGTCGACTACTTCTAGGGCGAGCCCGGCGGTATCGCGCTTGACCAGCTCGGCGCGCACCGTGGCCTCCGGGCCGACGAGCACTATTTGCAGGCCATGCTGGCGCGCCGCTTCCACCGCGCCCTTCACCGCCTCCGCGGGCGCAAAATCGCCGCCCACCGCGTCCAGTACTATCTTCAGCGCCATCGCCGAACCCCCACAATAATGACAGACTTGGCCGGCTCAGCCGTGCCCATCGAGCGGGCCGCTTGGTCTTCCCTTTCCGCAGGCCCGGGCCGCCGCAAACCCGTCGGGCGTACTGACCCTACGTCACTTGGTCGGACACGGCGAACGTAATTTACCACGTGCGCCGCGTGCCGGTCAAGCAAACAGTACCTGTTGGAGCAACCATACCCCGCCTGCGGGCCGCAACTTGGCCGTAGCCTGCGCGGGAGTCCTGGTTCGCTAACTCGCCTCGCCGGTCGCCGGCAGCTGGGCCAGGGGGAGTAGCTCGCCCATGCCCTGGTAGTATACTCGATCCCCCACGCGGACGCCTTGGCTTGCGAAGAGGCCCTGCGCCACCTCCAGCGCGTAGCGGTAGGGCCCGGGCGGATTGTGCAGCGCCCGGCTGAGCGGCTGCATGTCGTCGAGGCCGACGACGACCCCGTCGGCGTCGATGAAGGCGATCGACAGGGGCACCTTCGTGTTCTCCATCCAGAAGGCCGACTCCGTGTCGCCCGGGAAGACGAAGAGCATGCCCGTCCCTTCCACCAGGCTGTCGCGGTACATCAGCCCGCGCGAGCGCTGGGGAGGCGTTATCGCCAGCTCGGCCGACACATCTAGCCGGTGGTCGGTGGAGGGGGCGATGACCAGCGCCACCTGGCCGTCGGCTAGCCGGGTCGGCGTCGGGGGCGCGGGCGTCGGGCTGGGCTCGGAAGTGGGGCTAGGCGACGGCGTCGGCGCCGGCCGGGCGGGCGCGACTGTCTGGCAGCCCACCTGCCCGAGGAGGGCAAGCGCGAGAAGCAGCAGGGCGAGGCGACGTAAACTCATAGGCAGATTATAGGCAAGAGCGAACCCGGCGTCTATGGGCTCCGACGTGACGAGCCGCTATGGGGTGTTCCTCAACACGGTGATCGACTTCCTGCTGGTGGCCTTCGTCGTCTTCCTGCTCGTGCGCGAGGTAAACCGGCACCTCCGAGCTCGCCGCCGCCTAGCGGGCAGCGGGACCGCGCGGCGCTGAAGCGGCCGCGCTAAGATAACAAAGCCCGCCAAGGCGGGCTACGACGGAGCGATTGTCCGCTGGCAGACCTACCGCGTGTAGGCTAGCTCGTCCGG
>JAJZQK010000574.1 GCA_021847625.1 Chloroflexota bacterium | reverse complement strand
GACACAACAACCGGCCAGCTAGACTCGAGGCTAGGATCAGTTCAGGTGGGAGGAAGGGGCCGACAGAAACAACAGCCGACCGCTCCCGGGGAATACGGGCTCGTCTTCGTCGGCGGCAGTTAAGTAGAGGTGTTCGCCCACGCGCAGGGCGACCAGAGCGTTAGGCTCGTCGAGGGAGGGGGTCACAGAAACGCGGGCGCCATCATACAGGCGGGTGACAGCCGGCCGGGCAAAGGACAGCACTAACGGTCTCGGTAGGCCGAGCTCCAACCAGGAGAGGGCCAGGCTCACGGCAACGGCCCTGCAGTAGCCACTCAGCGATCTCCGCACCTTCGCTACCAACCTAGGCCGTGTGGCTGTGCCTTCGATCTAGACGCTCCTTGGCCTCGCGACCGACGCCCAGATTGAGGCAGTCGCAATAGGTGGAGTAGATCGCCTTGTTCAGCAACCTGTTTTCCCAATCATCGGGGCGCAGCAGCGTCTCGTACTCTTCACGCAGACGCAGCAGGCGCTCGATTCGCAGCAGGAAGAACCGTTGTGTGGCGTTGAGATAGGAAGGTTGTACGGACCTCATACCCTTATCCTGTTCGTCTGCACGGCGTTCCCCGAAGTCAACCATTGCCATCCCCACTTACAAGTAGTCACTCACGCCTCGACTCGTGCAGGCCCCGCATGCACCATCAAGTGTAGTGATTCTGGGAGAAAAATCAAGCTGCGGAGAGGGCGGCCATAGCCCCAACCTCACGCGTACCCTGTCCACCCCGCCCCCATGCTATAATCTGCGCGAAGCCAATCCTCGGAGGGCACATGGAGATCCTCGAACCCTTAAATCCCCAACAGAGACAGGCCGTGGAGACGGTCGACGGCCCGCTATTGGTGCTGGCGGGGCCCGGCTCCGGGAAGACCAGGGTCATCACGCACCGCATAGCCTACCTGGTTCACGACCGACGGGTAAGCCCCTACAGCATAATGGCCGTCACCTTCACCAACAAGGCGGCCCGCGAGATGAAGGCGCGCTTGGAAGATCTGACGCCGGACGCTTTGAGCCAGCTCACCATCGGCACCTTCCACGCCATCTGCTCGCGCATTCTCCGCCGGGAAGGTGCCGCCATCGGCCTCGACAGCCACTTCGTGATCTACGACGAAGGCGACCAGCTGGCGCTCGTCAAGAAAGTGCTGCGCCAGCAGCAGCTCGACGAGAAGCAGTACAGCCCCCGGGCCTTGCTGAGCCATATCTCCAAGGCCAAGAGCGAACTGATGGGCCCACTGCAATACGGCGAGTACGCGGCCAGCTACTGGGAAGAAGTGGTGCTCCGTGTGTACCGCGCCTACCAGGACGAGCTTTCCCTCAAACAAGCCGTCGACTTCGACGACCTGATTATGTTGGCGGTCCGTCTCTTCCGCGAGCGCCCGGACGTTCTGGAGCGCTACCAGTCGCGCTATCGCTACATCCTGGTCGACGAGTTTCAGGACACGAACATCGCCCAGTACAGCCTGCTTAAGCACCTGGCCGCCAAGTACCGCAACCTCTGCGTCGTCGGCGACGAGGACCAGTCCGTCTACTCCTGGCGGCAGGCCGACCTGCGCAACATCCTCAACTTCGAGTACGACTACCCCGGCGCCAAGGTGATCATTCTGGAGCAGAACTATCGCTCCACCCAGAACATCCTGAACGCCGCGCGCGGGGTTATCGCCGCGAACGCCCTCCGCAAGGAGAAAAAGCTGTGGACCACCAACGAGGTGGGGCCACTCGTCACGGTCTTCGAGACGTACAACGAGCGCGACGAGGCGCGCTACATCGCTTCGAAAATTGAGCGCTTGGTCACCCGCAACGCCGTGCAAGCCGGCAACTGCGCGGTGATGTACCGGACCAACGCTCAGTCGCGAGCCCTGGAAGAAGCCTTCGTGCGCTCAGGCCTCCCCTACCGCCTCGTCGGCGCCACCCGGTTCTACGAACGCAAGGAGGTGAAAGACGTCCTCGCCTTCCTGCGCTTCATCTTCAATCCGCGCGACGACGTCAGCCTGACCAGAATGGTGGCCGTCTCCGGCCGGGGCATCGGCGCCAAGACCATGCAGCATCTCGAGAACTGGGCTGACCAGATGGGCCAGCCAATGGGGGCGGCCTTGCTGGTGCTCAAGCACGGCGCGGACTCGCTGGGCGACTATCTGCCGTGGGCAGGAACGCTGGCGGAGGCCCAAGTACCGTCGCCACCCTTCACGCCACGCGCGGAGCGGCTCCTGAACGAGTTCACCGGCCTACTGGAAAAGCTCATCGAGGTCCGTCAACGTCTCGACGCCCTCGAGTTGCTGGAGTTCGTGCTGCGCGAAACGGGGTTGACCGAGGCCATCCGCGACGGTTCGGACGAAGGCGAGGAGCGCTGGGAGAACGTCCGCGAGCTGGCGAGCGCCGCCGGCGACTACGCCGGCATCGACCCGCAGACCAGTCTGGAGGCTTTCCTCGAAAACGTGGCTCTTTCCTCGGCCGAGGACCAGGCCGGAGAGAACGGGGAAGCCACCACTCTCATTACCCTCCACGCGGCGAAGGGGCTCGAGTTCGATACCGTGTTCATCGCCGGGGCGGAGGAGGGGCTTTGCCCCCATAGCCGCTCCTACGACGACCCGAAGCAGATGGAAGAGGAGCGCCGGCTGTTCTACGTGGGCATGACCCGGGCCAAGAAGCGTCTGTATATCGTGTACGCCTTCCGGCGCAGCCTGTACGGGGGTTCGCTGCCTGGCGTTCCATCACGCTTTCTGGCGGACATCCCCCACCGCTTGGTCAAGAACCAGCAGGTGGAAGAAACGACGAGAGTCATCGGCAAGGCCCCACCCGAAGAGCCGAAGCCTACCGGGAGCGGAGAGGCATCGTTCCACGCGGGCGACCGCGTGCGTCATCCGGTCTTCGGCGACGGGCTCGTGGTCTCCAGCAAGATCAGCGGCGCCGACGAAGAGGTGAGCGTCGTCTTCACCAACGTCGGCGTGAAGCGTCTGTCGCTGGCCTTTGCCCGCCTGGAGAAGGTCTAGAGCCGTCCCGCCGCGGCCTACTCGTCGGGGTGGACGACGGCCTTGAGCCCTTGGCCCTGCCTGACGGTGGCGATGGCCTCGGCCGTTGCCGCCAACGGGTGCACGCTCGTCACCAGATCTTTGACGTTCACCACGCCCGTCGAGATCAACTCCAGGGCCTCGCGGTAGTGCCGCCGAGCGGAAGAAGAAGTGCCCACGACGTTGACCTCGCTGTAGTGGATGAGATTGGCCTGGATAGTCGTCTCGCCCTTGCCGGGGAAGCCGGCGAAGAGGTTGACGATGCCACCCTTGCGGGCGAGCCCGATCATCTGATTC
>JAJZQK010000573.1 GCA_021847625.1 Chloroflexota bacterium | reverse complement strand
CGGCAGAAGCGCAGGTACTCCTGGCCGATGGCCCCGCGCACGTCAGTAACGATCTCGGTGAGGAGGCGGGCCCGCCCGCCGACGCCGCGGCCGTGGGCGTCGGTGCGCCGATTGCCCCGCTGAGAAAGGAAGTCGGCCAGCGTCGTGGAGTGGGCGCCGTGGAACTCCACGGCGGCGAACCCGGCCTGCACCGCCCGTTTGACGGCCCGCACGTAGCCTTCCCTGATGGTCTTAATCTCGTCCTCCGTCAGGTCGGCCGGCTTGCGGCCGGAGGCGCGCAGGCTCAGGTCGGCGACCTGGATGGCGGGCACGGCGCCGCCCTCGCGGATGGCCGCCGCCAGCTCGCTCAGCGGACCGACCGTGTCGTCGCTCCAAAGGCCGAGCCGGCCGTCGGACACCGGAGGCTGGCGGCTGATCAGGGTAGCCTCGACGATGACGAGGCCAACCCCGCCCCGGGCGCGCTCCTGGTAGTGCGCCAGCGACCGCGGCGAAGGATAACCCCGCTCCGTGGCCAGATTGCTTGCCATCGGGGCCATCACTATGCGGTTCTTCAGGGTCAATCCTTTGAGAGAATAGGGAACGAGTATCTGCATGTTTGACTCCTCGGCGGGGACATGACAAGTGCTTACTTGGGTGAACAGCGGGCCAGAACATTATACACCAGGCAGGTGGGCGAGGCCAGGGCGTATTTTCGGCCGGGTCTGGATCACGCCGGCCCTCCCCTCGGCCCGTCGCCCTGCTTCCGCCAACTTGACAGCCCACCTGCAGGCAGGGTATGAATTAATTGATATATGGAACGTTACGTCTGCGTCCATGGTCATTTCTATCAGCCGCCTCGCGAGAATCCTTGGCTCGAGACGATCCAGCTCCAGGATTCCGCCTACCCTTACCATGACTGGAACGAGCGCATCACCGCCGAGTGCTACGCGCCCAACACCGCGGCCAGGCTGCTCGACGGCGAGGGACGCATCTTCAAGATCGTCAACAACTACGCGAAAATGTCTTTCAACTTCGGCCCCACCCTCCTAGAGTGGATGAAGGACAAGGCGCCGGAGACCTACCGGGGCATCCTCGAGGCCGACGAGGAGAGCAAGACCCTCTTCTCCGGCCATGGCTCTGCCCTGGCCCAGGCCTACAACCATATGATCCTGCCCCTGGCCAACCGCCGGGACAAGTACACCCAGATCCTCTGGGGGCTCAGGGACTTCAAGGAGCGCTTCAACCGCGACCCGGAGGGCATGTGGCTGCCGGAGACGGCGATGGACACGGAAACGCTGGAGATCATGGCGGACTTCGGCCTGCGCTTCACCATCCTCGCCCCCCGCCAGGCCCGGCGCGTGCGCCGTCTCGGCTCGCGCGTCTGGCGCGACGTGACCGACTCGCGCATCGATCCCTCCCGGGCCTACCGCCTGCGCCTGCCCTCGGGACGGATCATGAATCTTTTCTTCTACGACGGCCCCATCTCCCTGGCCGTCGCCTTCGAGGGCTTGCTGGCGGATGGGGAGCGCTTTGCCAACAGGCTGCTCAGCGGCTTCTCCGATGCCCGCACCTGGCCCCAGCTCGTGCACATCGCCACCGACGGCGAGACCTACGGCCATCACCATCGCCGGGGCGAGATGGCCCTCGCCTACGCCCTGCAGTACCTCGAAGAAAGAAACCTGGCCCGCATCACCAACTACGGCGAGTACCTCGAGCGCTGCCCGCCGACCCACGAGGTGGAGATCATCGAGAACAGCTCCTGGAGCTGCATCCACGGCATCGAGCGCTGGCGCAACGACTGCGGCTGCAACACCGGCGGCCGCGCGGGCTGGGACCAGCAATGGCGGGCCCCGCTGCGGGAGGCGCTCGATTGGCTGCGCGACAGGCTGGCCGACCGGTACGAGGCCAAGGCCCGGGAGTACCTCCGCGACCCCTGGGCGGCCCGCAACGCCTACATCTCGGTGATCCACGACCGTTCCCCCGAGAACGTCGACCGCTTCCTGGCCGAACACGCCTGGCGCGAGCTCGACACGCGGGAGCAGATCGACGTGCTCAGACTGCTGGAGATCCAGCGCCACGCCATGCTCATGTACACGAGCTGCGGCTGGTTCTTCGACGAGCTCTCCGGCATCGAGACGGTCCAGGTCCTCCAGTACGCCGGCCGCAGCATCCAGCTGGCGCAAGAGGTTTCCCCCGACCACCTCGAAGAGACCTTCGTGCAGATGCTGGCGAAGGCGCCGAGCAACCTGCCGGAGTACCGCGACGGCGCCGTCATCTACGCGAAGATGGTCAAGCCGGCGATAGCCGAGCTGGAGAAGGTGGGCGCTCACTACGCCGTCTCCTCCCTCTTCGAGTCCTATCCCGACCAGGCCGGCATCTACTGCTACACGGTCGACCGCGAGGACTACCGGACGGAGCAGGCCGGCAACTCGCGCTGGGCCGGCGGGCGGGCCCACATCACCTCGCAGATCACGCGCGAAGCGGCCGAACTCACCTTCGGCGTCCTCCACTTCGGCGACCAGAACCTCAGCTGCGGGGTGCGGCCGTTCCGGAGCGTGGAGGCCTACCGGGACCTGATGGCCGACATGGCCGCGGTCTTCGCCAGGGCGGATATCCCGGAGGCCTTCCACATCCTCGACCGGCACTTCGGCGAGGACACCTACTCGCTGAAGTCGCTGTTCGTAGACGAGCAGCGGCGGATCCTCGCCCCTCTGCTGGAGTCTACCCTGGGCGAGGCCGAGGCCATCTACCGCCAGCTCTACCAGCACCACGCGCCGCTGATGCGCTTCCTGACGGACCTCGGCGTGCCCCTGCCCGTGCCGTTCCACGCCGCCACCGAGCTGGTGCTGAACGCCAACCTCAAACAGGCCTTCGCGGCCGACGAGCTGGACGTGCAGCGCATCCAGGTGCTGCTCGGCGAGGCGAAGATGTGGAAGATCGAGCTGGACGCCGCCGGCCTGAGCTACGCCCTCAAGCCCACCCTGAACCGCCTGGCGGAGCAGCTGCGGGCCGGGCCGGCCGACCTCGAGGCGCCGGAGAGGCTGGCGGCCGTGCTGGACATGGTCGTCTCCCTGCCCTTCGAGGTCGACCTCTGGCGCGTGCAGAATGTCTACTACGACACCTTGCAGACCATCCATTCCGACGCCTTTTGGAACGCCGTCGAGCCGGGCCACAAGGACGTCCACGTCTGGCTCGACCGCTTCACCACCTTGGGCGAGAAACTGGGCATTAGGGTTGCAGAGATGAAAGAACGCGGCACTCCCTCTACCATCGCGGCGACCGCCCAACAGGTCGCGGACGAGTTGCGCATTCCCGCCGCCACCTACCGGCTTCAGTTCAACAGCGCCTTCACCTTCC
>JAJZQK010000572.1 GCA_021847625.1 Chloroflexota bacterium | reverse complement strand
TTCCGATCTGGAATCGGCGTTGAACGTCTGGAACTATAGGAACCCGGAATACGATAAGCTGCTCAGCAAGGCGGCCGACACGGCTAATACCAGCGAGCGAATCATTATCTACAAGCAGCTAAGTGCGATCCTGGCGGAGGACGTGCCCTGGGTCATGCTGCGCTACCCGCCGCGGTTAGTCCTGCTGGCCAAGGAAGTTCAAGGGTATGTAGACATCGCGGACCCACACGTGCACCTCTACAACTGCTGGCTGGAATAGGGCTCAGCTGCGTTCAGTGCGTGGGCGGAGGGCAGCGCCTGTGGACAGACCGCGGGCTTGCGGCCCCAGGAGGGGGCCTATTCTGCTCGATGCGATCTGTCCCGGCGGCAGCCGCCGCGGGTCGTCGAGATTTGTGTCTTGTCGGCTGTGTCTTGGCAGGCAGGCGGAGCGGCGCGGGGACCTCGTGTCAAGGGCAACGCGCCAGCACTGACGGTCGTCTAGAGGTGTGCCAGTGACGGCGTACATTATCCGGCGCCTGCTTATCACGGTGCCTACTATCGTTCTGGTGACCGTGGTGATATTCGCCATAATGCGCTCAATGCCGGGCGGACCGGCGCAGGCGATGCTGGGCGACCAGGCCACGCCGGAGGCCATCAAAGCCATGGAACAGCGGTTGGGGCTCGACCAGCCTTTCCACGTGCAGTACTTGGCGTGGGTGGGCAATGCTCTGCGGGGGGACCTCGGCCGGTCCGCCTTCGGCAATCAACCGGTGAGCGAGATTCTGCTGCAGCGCATCCCTCCCACCGTCGAACTGGCGATCCTCGCGATGCTGTTCTCGGTGGCCATAGGCATTACGGCCGGGGTGACGGCGGCGGTATACCACAATAGCAGGATCGACGCGGCGGCCTCCGTCCTCGCCATCCTCGGCGTGTCCACGCCATCCTTCTGGCTCGGCATCATGCTCGTGCTGGTGTTCTCCATCTGGCTACGCTGGTTGCCGTCGATGGGTTACACCAACCTGTTCATAGCCCCCGAGACCAACGTCCGGCAGATGATTCTGCCATCGCTGACGCTCGGAGCGGTGATGGCTGCCGTGGTCGCTCGGCAGACCCGTGGCGCCATGCTGGACGTGCTGTATCAGGACTACATAAGGACAGCGCGGGCCAAGGGCCTGGTTGAGAGGGTAGTGCTCACGCGCCACGCCCTAGGAAACGCCCTCATTCCGGTGGTCACCATCGTCGGCCTGCAATTGGGCCAAGTGCTGAGCGGCGCTGTCGTTGTAGAGACGATCTTCGCCTTGCCCGGCAACGGGCAATTGCTCGTTTCCTCCATCTTCACGCGCGACTTCCCGATCGTCCAGGCGGTCGTGTTGGTGATGGCGCTTATCTTCACCGCCGTCAACTTGGCCGTGGACCTACTTTACGGCGTGCTTGATCCGCGTGTTCGCCTTAGTTGACGGTCGTCATTTGACCATAGAGCTTGGGGAACGGGATGAGACCGACTATGCAGATGCGAGACGAGGGGGCAGCGGCGCCGGGCAGCCCGCTGCGGGGCGAGCCTGTGCCCTATTGGCGTTGGCTTCTGGGGCGGGTGCTGCAGGTGCGCCTCGCGACTGTCGCCTTGACCCTCATCACCTGTGTAGCATGCATGGCCGTTTTTGCCCCCTGGATATCGCCGGCGCGGCCCACCGACGTGGACCTGACCGCGGTGTTGCGAGGCCCGTCGCTCAAGAACCTGATGGGCACCGACGAGCTAGGGAGAGATATCTTTAGCCGGGTCATCGACGGATCGCGCGCCAGCCTGTCGGCGGGCCTAATCTCTGCGGCCATCGGGCTGACGGTGGGCACGTTCTTTGGACTGTTGGCTGGATATTTCCTCGGCCTGGTAGACATGTTGATTATGCGTCTAGTAGATGCAATGTTGGCGTTTCCCGGCATCATTTTGGCTCTGGCGATTACCGCAGCCCTCGGTCCCAGTCTCACAAATGCTATGATCGCGATCGGCATTGTCTCAATCCCGACGTTTGCTCGCCTCGCTCGCGCCCAGGTGCTCACGATCTGCCGTCTCGACTACGTCGAGGCAGCCAGATGCCTGGGCGCGCCCAACCGTCATATCATCATCCGGCACGTCGTGCCGAATATGCTCACCCCGATCATAGTCCAGAGTTCGCTGGCGGTGGCCTTCGCCATCCTGACAGAGGCCACACTCTCCTTCCTTGGGCTAGGGGTCCAGCCGCCCACACCCAGCTGGGGGTACATGCTCAACGTGGGTCGCGGCTACCTTAGCCAGGCTCCCTGGATGTCGCTATTCCCAGGCATCGCCATCTTCCTGACAGTGATGTCGATCAATCTTCTGGGCGACGCCCTGCGGGACGCGCTCGACCCGCGACTGCGGATCGAGTGAGGCCCCCCGAACCTACGCTGGAGGCACGAGCCGACTCCGAGGGTGCTCAAGTAGGTGCACGCCTCATGGTCAACCCGACCGGCCAGACGAAGACGTGACCTGTGGTGGGAGGCATCGCAGGTGAGACATGGTCGGTGGGCCTCCCGATTTCTGGATGTAAATAGACTTGTTGCGGAATAAGCGGAAAACAACTCGAGCGTGCTTCGTGCAGTCCCGGCAAACCGACCTTCAAGGTCCTTTTTGAACGCTAGGTTGAGTGCTTCTGCCCTAGTCCACAACAAGTCTAGTGAGCGACGGCGCTCGCGCCGCCGGGACAAGAGAGAGGATGAAGATGAAGGCTCTGGTGAAGAAGGCGCACGGCGTCGGGCAGGTGGAGCTGCTGGAGGTGCCGCGACCCCAGGTGGGGCCGCGCGACGTGCTGCTGCGGGTCGCCGCCTGCGGCATCTGCGGCACCGACCTGCTCATCGTGGAGGACAAAGTCGACATCTACCGCCCGCCGGTGATCCTGGGCCACAACATCGCCGGGGTGGCGGCGGAAGTCGGTCCGGAGGTGAGCGGCGTCGCGCCCGGCGAGCGGGCGGCCGTCGACATGAACGTGGGGGCCTGCGGCCACTGCGCCTACTGCCTCAGCGGGCGCGAGTACCTCTGCGCCGGCCGCAAGGGCCTGGGCTACGGCATCGACGGCGGCATGGCGGAGTACCTCGCCCTCGACGAGCGCTTTGTCGTCAAGGTGCCGGACGGCGTGTCGCTGGCGGAGGCGGCGGCCATGGATTTCTGCAACGCCGTGCACAGCGTCGTCGACCGCACAGGCGGGGTCGCCGGCAAGTCGGTGGTGATCTACGGCCCCGGCTTCCAGGGCCTCTCGATGTTGCAGGTGGCCAGACTGGAAGGCGCCGGCCCGGTCGTCATGGTCGGCCGGCGGCGCCACGCCGAGCGCCTGCAGCTGGCCAAGCGT
>JAJZQK010000571.1 GCA_021847625.1 Chloroflexota bacterium | reverse complement strand
GAAGTCGTTGACTTCCATGACCGGGCCGGTCTCGGACCGGCGCTGGAACTCGAGGATCGAGATCATTGTGTTCCTCCGTTCGTTCGTTGTGTACGCTCTTGCGTTAGCGCGATATTGCTGGGGAGGCTCAGGAGCCGAGTGGTGGTCCGACGATGCCGGGAACGTTCAGACACACCGGGTTCTTGGTCGGCCGAAGGATGGCGAAGAGAACGAGGCCCCCGGTGGCTAGGCCGGCAGCGACGAAGTACATCACCGGGTAGCCGAACGCCTGGGCAACCGTCCCGAGCAGGATCGCACCCCCACCCATCCCGATGTCCAGCGCCGAGAAGTACGTACCGTTCGCCACGCCCCGTCGCTCCGGCGCGACGCCGTCGACCGACATTGCCTGCAGCGACGGCGCGACGGCGCCCATCCCGATGCCGAGCAGGACGGCACCCAGCAAGAACATCTCCAGACTTGTGGCAGCGCCCACCA
Source organism: Chloroflexota bacterium (assembly GCA_021847625.1). The sequence continues at coordinate 2,883 of JAJZQK010000571.1, read as the reverse complement.
CGAGCATCGCCGCCACGGCCACCAGAATGCCGGGCACGATGACGAGAGCAGGACCTCGCGTGTCGTAGAGCTTCCCCGCCACCGCGCGGAACACCATCACCGTCAGGGCGTTGACAGCGAAGAACAGCCCGATGTTGCTGATGCCCCGCTGCAGTGCGTGGACCGGCAGAAACGTGAGGACCGAGGTCTGCGCACAGTAGAGGCACAGAGCGATCACCGACGGAGCGAGCGATCGGCGCTCGACGTAGCGTGCCAACCCTCGCTCGGCCTTCGCCGACACTGATCCTGCGGCCCTCTTCGACACTGGCTGGTAGCGGATGGTCCTCGCCAGGAGCACGGCGACCAGCGCCAGGCAGGCATTTACGACGGCCAGAGTGCCGAAGCCGAAGTGGTTCATAAGCATGATCCCAGCGGTCGGTGCGAGCGCGCTGGATACCACCGCAAACGTACCGAAGTACCCGATGCCCTCGCCGCGCCGGCTCGCTGGCACGGCATCGGCGACGACCGTTCCGCCTCCGGTCATCATGATCCCGAAGCACACCCCATGGAGGAGCCGCACGGCCCCCAACCAGAGAATGGTGGTAGGCACGACGCTGTAGGCGAGGTAGATCGGGACCACCGCGATCAGACTACCCAGGTAGAGGCCGCGTCGCCCCACCCGGTCCATCCGGCGGCCAGACCATGGGCGGGACGCCAGCGCAGAGAGCGCAAAGACACCCATGATGAGCCCGATGGCGGATTCCTGGCCTCCCATGGTCTTCACGTACACCGGTAACGTCGGCATCAGCATGGTGAAGCCCCACATCGCCAGCACGTTCACCAGACAGATCAGCACGAAATCGCGCGTCCAAATAGGCTCTCGCCTGGGCGTTGCTATGGTTGCTGCTATGCCCAGGGGCACCTGCTCGCTTGCGGGTGTCGAAGCGTTCGCCGTCGATCTCAATCCTCATCTCCGTTCCCTCCGCCGCCAACTCGCACGACGCTAGGCACCCGATGCGTCCAGAGTCGCCCAGGCGACCCTGGACGCATCGGCCCGGAAGGCGTGAGTCGGCGCGCTCTGCCCACTTCTCGCTGCGATCGTCTTCAGCCCGCGTGCGTAGCTAACGCTTGACGTCAATTCTCAGTGTCGCGATGGAGATGACACAGAGCGTAGCCACGCCGGCCAGGAAGTAGAACCCGGACGTGTAGTTGCCCGTAGCGTCTTTCAACCACCCGCTCACCTGGGGCATGAAGTAGCTGGCAGCGCTCAACCCCGTGGCCATCATGCCGTAGACGACAGCCATTTGACGGCGCGAGAACATGTCGGTCGGCGCGGTTTGGAGGGGAGGGTTCGCCCAGAGGATCAAGGCAACGATGGCAATGGCCGACGCTGCAACAATTGTCGCATTGTGGTAGTTGAGGAGAAGGGCCAAGGGAATGATGGGGATCGCGCAGGCCAGGACCACTATCTTGCGACTCTTCAGCCGATCGGAGATCCATCCGGTCGTCAGTTGCCCCGGCAAAGCCGCAACCCAACAGAGCGTGACCATCGTGGTGATCGCCGGCGTCTTCCAGCCGTATTTCGTGGCCAGGACCACAGGCACGAAGTAGAAGACAACCGTCGCGCCGGCGGCAAGAAGACCGTTGGTGAGCGTCAGCTGCCAAGCAACCACTCGCCTGTAAGGGCTGACGTCGCTCACTTCAGGACCTTCCGCCGCGGCCGCCACCCGGCGCTCCTGCGGGGTCGCCTTTACCTCCTTGGCAATCTTCAGGCGGAAGAAGAGGAGGAAGAGGACGAGGCCGATCGCCGTGAGACCGGCCATGGCCCAGAAGACACCCGTCCAACCCCAGTTGGCGGCGACGACATCGCCCATGAGGGGCGTCCCAATGATCGAGGACACGCTGGCCATGGCCAGCATGATGCCCATCATGGAGCTCTTCATCCGCTTGGGGGCGACCAGCGCGATGCCAGCGTAGAGGGCGACCGAGCCCGCACGATACCCGGCTGTGGACAAGACGCGGCCAATGATGCCCGTCGAAAAGTTGGTGGACTTAGCGATGATCACCAATCCTACGAACACCGCTGTCAGGGCTATGAGAACCGCGTACTTGATTCCAATTCGCTTCATGAGTTCGCCCATAGGAATGGAGACAAAGATCCCCGTGAGCCCCACCATACCGGCAAACAGACCAAGCTGAGAGCCGTTCATGGACCACGCCTTCATGATCAGGGGCGTCACGGGCGTGAACGAACTGATGTCCAGCAACTCGATGAACGTCGCAAACATCAGCAGAACAAGGGGTATGAGCCAAGCTCGCCTTGCGCTCAATTCGTGAGGTAGAGCTACCTCAGCAGCAAAGTCAGTCATGTGCTTGTCCCTCCACACTCAAATCATTATTCGATCAGTCCCGTTTGTCTTGGCGACAAAGTGATCCCGCACGAGCTCTGAACTATCGGCGTATCCCATCTTCTCGGAAGCAAAGGTAGTGGGGTCTCTTGTTCGAACCCCACATGTCGCGTCCGTCATCCGGCCAGCCCCTCGGAACACCCCTTGGACCGCCCCCCTCTCCTTGAAGTCCTTCCAACCAGATCCGATTCAAGGGCCTCGAGTGCGCACGTCTCTCTCCTCTCAGCCGTCGACGTTGATTCATCAAATTGGACAAGACGGAGACTCGGTGACCATTGGCAAACGTGGGGGAGCGACTCGGCAGACTCCCTTCGCGCCCGCTGAGCGAAAGGCTTGGTGTGGGCGCTGCCGTTCGCGTGGTCGACCCCGGGATCTCACCCGTGGTGAGCCGATTCGTTGAGGTGAGCGGGACGCATGGGTCTAGCAGGGTGCTGAAAACGACTCACATCGCTGGGAGCCGGTAGGTGACAAGGACAAGCACGAGTATGAGGGAACC
>JAJZQK010000570.1 GCA_021847625.1 Chloroflexota bacterium | reverse complement strand
CTAATCCGCCCGCCTGGAGGCGGGGCAGTTGCAGTTCAAGAAGGTGCCCATGGACCTGCGCGCCCACGTCCTGGACCTGGCCCAGCAGCTGTCGGCGGCGGAGGGGCCGGACCGCATCGTCGTCGAGGCCCCGGAGGAGCTGCCGCCCGTGCTGGCCGACGAGGACCTGGTGGACCGCATCCTCGAGAACCTCGTCTCCAACGCCCTGAAGTATTCGTCCCCCGACACCCGGGTGATGGTGCGCCTGGCGGCGACGGACGGCGCGGTCGTCACCTCGGTGGAGGATCATGGCTTCGGCATCCCGGCCGAGGAGCTGCCGCACATCTTCCAGCGCTACCGGCGCACGAGCGAGGCCCAGCAAAGCCGGCGCGAAGGCCTGGGCCTAGGGCTGTACATCGTCAAGGGCCTGGTGGAGGCCCACGGCGGCGAGATTCGGGTAGAAAGCGAGGTCGGCCGGGGCAGCACCTTCACCTTCACCCTGCCCGTGGCCTGAGGCCGGCCATCCCCAAGCCGACCCTCACCCCTATCACACCTGGCAGGCGGCCAAGCAGGCTGCTTACGACGGTCCGCCTGCTATTTGTAGGGGCGGACGGCCCATCTTCGACCCCGGGAACGACCCTCACCCTAACCCTCTCCCTGGAAGAGAGAAGGAACCCCCGCTCTGCCGCCTGTCCTCGGGAGGGACGGCCGGTCGCGACGCCCGCCACCTGGCCGCCGAGATTGGCGCCGACGGCTGGATTGGCAAGCCATTCGACGTAGATGAGCTGATAGACACCGTGCGCGCCGTCGAGCCGCTGGAGCGTACGTCGACCTGGGAGCAAGGCGAAGGGCCGGAGACCTACCCCTTCGCGGTGTAGTGACGGAAGGAGAACAACCTGTGGCCTGGAGCAACAGAATGGTGCGCGGTGGCACGCTTTGTGCTCCGACCTTCGCCGGAGGAGCTGCCCATTCGTGGCCGTTTCCCTTAGGTTTCCCTTGGATCTAAGTACAGTGCACCCTAGGAGGGCAGACGAATGGCAACGGAGATGACAAACCTGAAGGCACTGTTCGTCTTCAGGCTTAACCAGACCATCAGCGCCGAGAAGTTGGGGCAGCAGATGACGCGCGAGCTGGCGAAGGGGGCGCAGAGGTCGGAGGTTAAGGACGCGCTGCAGCGGCACGAAAGCACGGTGAACACCCAGATCAGCCACCTCGAGGACTGTATGCGGAAGGTCGGCGGGCAACAAAGAGAGGTGGGGAACTACGTGATCGAAGGGATGATGAAGGAGGTAGACGAGTTCAGGCAGCAGAACCCTCCCGTCGAGGCCTTCGACATCTACCGGCTGGGCATGCTGGTCAGGGTCGGGTATCTCAAGATTGCGGACTACCACCTGCTGGTAGAGGGAGCGCGGGCCCTCGGCCAGAATGACTGCGCGAGCATGCTGGAGAGTGACCTGCACAGCATGGAAGAGAACGCCAAGCGGCTTCGTGATGCCGTTGGGCAGTCCGCGAAGGATTGGAGTGGAGGAGGGGGACCTTCCATCGGCATGCGGTAACGGTGAAGCAATGCCACGGCAGAGAGGGCTGATCGCCTTCTCTGCCTGTTAGTAGAGATGGGTCGGACAGCTCCTCCATCCCACCTAGCCCGGCCCAGCGTCGGCAATGGCCGTCCGTGGCGTACTCGCCGCGGACCATCGTCCCGTGATGCGGCGACTCCATTCCGTTGCACCTGATAATCCCCAGGGGACTCCGGCACCATGCTACCGGCTTGAGAAGGCCCACGCCATAATTGCCCCGGCTAGCTTGTGGTCCTCTAGCCTGAATTATTCATACGGGCTGGCTTGCGACTGGCGAGTAGGTGCCAGAGCCGTTGGCCTGGGTGGCCGCTGGCGAGGCGCAGGCGGACCCGCCTGACTAGCTCGTGGACCCGCCCGCCGATCTTCAGCAGCAGCAGGCGTAGCGTGTCTAACTGGACGCGAGCTGCTCCGAGTCGGCAGAGGCGACGGCGCAGGGTATCCAGCAGCCAGTAGGCGGCGGCATGCAGCAGGAGGCGGAACTGGTTGGCGGCGAAGACGTGGCAGCTCAGTCGGTCGGCGAAGCAGGCCGACTTGAAGTCCTTGATCCACTGCTCGGCCTCTCCCCGGCGCACGTACCGGTCGTAGATGGCCAGGGGCTCGTCACAGCGGGTGGTGACGACGAAGCGGGTGTTGGGGCCCTTCGCCAGGGCCTCGGCCTTGTAGACGACGCGGCGGGGATGAGGCCAGGTCCCCGCCTGATAGAGGCCATCCCCCGCCAGACGCACCTTCTCGGCGCCCGTCTCTTGCTGTCGGGCCTCGGCCTCCTCCAGGAGCGGGGCGGCGAGGGCCTCCAGGCGGGCGTTGGGGATGAGGCCGATGGTGTAGGCGATGCCCTCCCGCTCGCAGTAGTCGTAGAGGGCGGGCAGGGCGAAGCCGCTGTCGGCCCGCAGTTCGATGGCGACCCCGGGCCAGCGGGCCCGCAGGGCGGCCACCAGGCGGCGCAAGACGGCCAGGGCGCCCCTGCCCGCGTGGGCGTTGCCTGGGCGCAGGACGGCGGTGATGAGCTGGCCCGTGTCGCCGTCGAAGGCCAGGAGGGGGTGGTACATGTGCTGGGCGAAGTAGCCGTGGTAGGCCGTGCCCTCCTGGTCGCCGTGGGTGGGATCGTCGGTGCTGTCGAAGTCCAGGAGGATGCGCCGGGGTCGGCCCTCCCGTTCGCGCTCTTGCAGGTAGATGTCCAGCAGGGCCAGGGCCAGGCGGTAGCAGGTGCGCATGTCAACGGCGTTCTCCAGGCGGGAGAGGGTGGGCTGGCTGGCCAGGTCCGTGCCGCTCTCGGGCAGGCGGCCGCAGACCAGTTTCAGGAGGGGGTCGGAGCGCAGGGTGTCGGCGTCGTCCTGGTCCTCGTAGCCGCAGGCGATCTGGAAGACGCGCTGGCGCACGAGCGCCTGCAGGGAGTGGCGCACGGGGCCGCGGCGCCAATCGGGGATGAGCCCGGCGAAGGCGGCGCAGAGGCCGAGCTCCTCGTCGGCCTGGGCCAGCCAGGGCAGGCCGCCGTCGGAGGTGAGGCGACCACCGTCGAAAGCGACGTCCAGCGGCAGAGGAGTCTGGGTGGCGAAAGTGAAGGTTGATGTGGCAGAATTGTTGGTCAAGGGAGCCTCCCGGGTCGGACAAGTCTTCAGACCACTTGACCATAACCCAGAAGGCTCCCTCTTCTCAACCCCGTGAATAATTCAGGCTAGCCAAGATTCCGCCCATTCTACCCCAGGCCCGCCCGGCCATCCAGCACTTGCACCTAGCGACAGCCGAGGCGACGGCTGCCTCTGGGGATGGCTGCCCCTTGAGGGAGAGGCTACGAGCGACGGTGAG
>JAJZQK010000569.1 GCA_021847625.1 Chloroflexota bacterium | reverse complement strand
CCTCGCCCCCCGCCTCACCACCGACCTTCCCACCGGCTGCCACTGCCCGCACTGCGGAAGTGTGTGGTCGTTCTGCCGGCACCCGCTCGGCCCGCTCGAGCGCACGCCGCTCAGGATCACCGTCACCTATCTGGAGGTTCGAGCATGACCGACTACTCGCGGGTCCTTCTCGGCGTCGACGCGCTGGGCATGCGCAAGTCTGTCTGGTTTGCCTGATAGGCTCATCTCAAGCACGAGACCCCGGCACGGCTGACACCGCCCGGGGCGCGACTCACGGAGGATAGTCCATGAGTGACTCCAACTCTCACATCCCTCTGGGCTACTGTCAATGCGGCTGCGGACGGCGAACCAAACTGGCAAGTCGCTCTGATCCCAAGACAGGAGCAGTAAGAGGCCAGCCACGGCGTTTTCTCAGGGGCCACCACAACAAGCAAGGACCCGATTACGTCGTTGATTCAGCCTCTGGATGTTGGCTATGGCGGCGATCGCTGAACCCCAACGGTTATGGAAGCATCCTTGTGAACGGCAGAAAGAGTGGCGCGCATCGGGTCTTTTGGGAAAGGTTCAAAGGGCCTGTGCCCGTCGACCTTCATGTACTGCACAAGTGCGATACCCCGCATTGCGTCAATCCGGAGCACCTGTTCCTCGGTACCCATGACGACAACATGCAGGATATGTGGGAGAAGGGACGCGGCCGCCCAGGTCACCAATACAAAGTCACGCCTGAAATCGTAGCCATCATTCGGACAGCCAAGCCCTTGCCTGGTAGGCGAGCCATTGACTACCAGGGCCTGGCGAAGCGATTCGGCGTGAGCCATTGGACTATCCGAGCCATTCGCAATAACCGTGCCTGGAGGGAACCGTCATGCCCGATTTCTCGAGGTGGCTGCTTGGAGTAGATGTGGCAGGAGTAAATGGCCGGGTCGTGGATGCGAAGGCCCTCAAGAACGAGGGCCTGGTGTTCGCCTTCGCCAAGGTCTCCGAGGGCGTGACCTTCGCGGATCCGCTCTGGCAAAAGAACCGCGATGCGATTCTCGGCCAGGGCCTCGTCTGCGGCGGCTACCACTTCCTCAACCGCACCGACCCCGCCGCCCAGGTCGCGAGCTTCCTGGGCAAGCTCGGTGTGGATCCGTACTCGCTCCTCCTTGCGGTCGACGTGGAGACGGGTCTCTCCGGCATCGGCCCGAACTTCGCCACCGTGCTCTCGTTCGCGGACGAGTTCAAGCGGGCGCTCCCGGGCCACCCGCTGATCGTCTACTCGGGCGGTTGGTACTGGCGCGGGATCATGGGGAATCCGGACGGCTCGCACATCGGCCCCCTGTGGGACTCGAGCTACATCGCCGGGAAGGCCCTTTGCTCGCGGCTGTACAAGACCGGCGGCAAAGACGGCAAGGGTGTCACCCCGACCTACTTCAAAGCCTACGGCGGCTGGAGCCTCGAGACACGGGTGATCCGGCAGTTCTCGAGCACGGGCACGTCCGGCGGCATGGGCGGTGTCGACTGCGACGCCTTCTGGGGCACGGTCGACGAGCTCCGCGGCCTCATGGGCAAGAGGCCCGTCGCTCCACCGGTGGTGATCCCTGACGACTGGACCCCGGAGGGTAGGCGGCTGCAAACGCTCGGGGTCATGCAGGGCCGGGACGACGGCCTCATGCATCCCTACGAGCCGGCGACCCGGCAAGACCTCGCCGTCATGCTGGGACGGATGCTGGATCTTCCGAAAGGGTGACGCACCATGCTCCCGCCCAATGCGGCCGTGGCCGGCCTACTACGTGGTGGAGCAAGAAGAGACGAGGCAGCGACGACGACCAGGAGGTGATCCTATCTGCCTGGCGTGCAAACGATGGAGGGCCCGACGGCTCTCCAGGAGGTGATCTTGTGGACATGAATACCGCAATCATGGCACTCATCACGGGGGCGCTCCTGCCCCTCGTGACCGGCTACCTCACCAGGGCCAAGTGGGCCGAGTGGCTGAAGTTCATCGTCGTCATCATCGTCGCTGCCGTGGTGGGCGCCGTCGAGCTCCAGTTGGCCGGCAAGCTCGAGGGCATCACCTGGGCCACGGCATACTCCTATCTGGGTGCGGTCTACGTCGCCTCGGCGGCAATGTTCTGGCTCTTGATCGACCAGACCGGACTGCGGGCATGGCTGGAGGCGCACGGCGTCAAGTAGTCTCCCTCTCCCCCTCGCCGCCCCCGTCTCCTGCACACCCTCGCCAGGGTGCGGGGGGCGGGGGATTTACCTGTCTCTGGTGCCGACCCGTCGAACTGCCAACCTGGCCCCGGCCAGCATGCCGACTCGGCGAGTGGCTAGCGCCAGACGATGCGCATGCGCGGCGTGTGGCTGGCGGGGTAGACGATGACGTGATCGACTACCGCTCGGTAGATGTCCCGCTGCTCCTGCGCGGTGAGATCCGGCCAGCGCGCGGCCACGGCGGCGCTAAGCTCCGGCGGCAGGGGCCCGGGCGCCGTCTCCAAGCGCACGGCGACGCGCGCGAGCCGCTCCTCGGCCGCGAGGAGCCGCGCCCGCTGCACCTTCCTCCCCGCCTCGAACTCCTCCCTCGTCACCCCGCCGTCCGCGTACAATGCCACCAGACGTGCTTGAGAGGCTCGCTGCCGCTCGAGGTCGGCCAGGATGGGTCCCACGTCCTCCTGGGGCTTCTCGGGCATCTGAGGGCGTCCCTGCGTGAGCCGGGCGATGAGGCGCGGCTCGACGTAGGCGCGGAGCTTCGCCTCGCGGATGCAGACGCCGTGGGAACAGAGACCGCGGAGGCGCCCCTCGCACTGGTAGTTGTTCACGCCGTCGCGGTAGTTCCAGTGGAGGTAGAGGCGCTCGCCGCACGTCCCGCAGCGCACGAGGCGCCCGCCCAACGCCGTCTTCGGCTCGCGTCCGGGGCGGAAGCCCTGCTGGCGGCGGAGGGCGTAGAGGGCCAGCGTGCGCTGGTAGGTCTCCAGATCCAGGCAGGGCTCGATGTTCCCGCCGAAGGCGAGCTCCCCGTCGACCAGGCGCGCGCCCACGTTGTACGGGGTGGTGAGGAGCTGCACCACGCCCGCCGTGGCCCACGGCCGGCCGCGCCGAGAGCGCACGCCGGCCTCGTTCAACTCGCGCACGAGGCGCTGGACGGGGTAGCCCGCCTGGTAACGCTCGTGGCACCAATGCCGCCAGGTCGCCTCCGCGGGCTCGAGCACGAGCCGCGCGCCCTCTTCATCCTTCACCCGGCGCCAGCCGAAGGGCGCCTCGCCGCCGTGCCAGCGGCCTTCGCGGGCGAGACGGGCGTGCATGTCGGAAAGTCGTGCGCCCGTCTTCAGGGATTCGTAGCGCGCCAGGATGGCGTTCAGGTCCCAAAGGAACGAGCCCTCGGGG
>JAJZQK010000568.1 GCA_021847625.1 Chloroflexota bacterium | reverse complement strand
GCAAGGCTTTTCGTATCCGCGAAGGGGGCGGTATGCAGGTTCCCTCTCGCGAAGCCGAGCGCCTTGATGAGTCGCCTGGCGATGAAGCCCCTGAAGAAGATCTCTTCCGCTACCCCCGTCTTTATCACGTAGAGCAGAAGGAGCAGCAAGGCAGTATGCCATATCACAGCACGGTGGCGCTGGACGAGGTCTGGGCCGCCGCCCGCCGGGCGGGCGGCGGACGACGATTGACCACCAGCCCCCTAAGTCGTATACTTCCTTCGTCACTGTGGCACGCTGCGGCGCGGACGCCAAGGCGTGCCTTGGCATGTCCCGAGGCACTCAGAAACCCCCTGCGCCGCGAAAGGAGATAGGCAATGGCAGAGCTGGCCTACGGCAACGGCAGCATCATGGTTCCGCCGCTCAAGGGCGAGGTCACCTGGCTCAGCCCCAAGGACGTCCCCGGCGTACCCAACTACAAGCAGGCGATCCACAAGGCCCTCCAAGAGCCGATCGGCACCCTGCCGTTCGCGGAGGTGATGAAGCCCGGCGATAGGGTCGTCATCGTCGCCAACGACATCACCCGCGTCATGAACAGCCACCTCCTCGTGCCCGCCTTGCTGGACGAGCTGAACCAGGCCGGCGTGCCGGACAAGGGCATTCTCATCGTCGTCGCCACCGGCGCCCATCGCGGCCACACCCGCGCCGAGCACGAGTACATCCTCGGCAAGGAGACCGTCGCCCGCGTCGAGATCCACGACCACGACTGCCGCAAGGACCCCACGGTCCTCGTCGGCAAGACGCCCCTGGGCACGAAGATGTACATCAACCGCCTGGTGATGGAGGCCGACAAGATCATCCTCACCGGCGAGATCACCTACCACCAGATGGCGGGCTACACCGGCGGGGCCAAGAGCCTCCTCCCGGGCGTGGCGGCGCTTTCGTCGATCGAACCGCATCACCGCCTGCTCCTGGACCCCGACGCCCGCGCCGGGGCCACCGCCGACAACCGCTTCTATCAGGAGATCGTCGCCGTGGGCGACCTGGTGGGGCCGCACTTCATCGTCAACGTGATCCTGAACGAGCGGAAGGAGTTCGTCGGCATCCTGGCCGGCCACTACCTGAAGGCCCACAGCGCCGGCCGCGCCCTCGTCGACGAGCTGTACGGGGTGGCGATCGACGAGCCGGCCGACCTGGTGATCGTCAGCCCGGGCGGCTACCCGCGCGACATCAACTTATACCAGACCCAGAAGGCGATGGAGAACGCCTCCTACGCCGTGCGCGAGGGGGGCGTGGTGATCCTCACCGCCGCCTGCCCCGACGGCCACGGCTCCGACAGTTACTATCAGCACGTCTCGCAGTTCAAGACCGTCGAGGAGGCGATGGAGTCGGTGCGCCGGGACTTCCATATCGGCCCGCACAAGACCTACCTGGTCTGCAAGCTCCTGCGCAAGGCACAGACGATCCTCGTCTCGGAGATACCGCCCGAGCAGGTTCGCAACATGCTGCTGACGCCCGCCGCTTCGCTGGAAGAGGCGCTCGAACTGGCCTACGCCAAGCTGGGGCCGAACCCGAAGACCTACGTCATGCCCGTGGGCCAGATCACGTTCCCGCAGGTGAAGGGTTAGCGTCTACTCAAGGAGGGGATATTCGGAATATGCCGCAGACGATTACCGAGAAGATACTGGCCGCCCACGCCGGCAAGGATACCGTGCGGCCGGGCGAAATCGTCATCGTGAAGGTTGACCTGGTGCTGGTCAACGACATCACGGGGCTCATCGCCGACCGCGAGTTCCGCAAGATGGGGGTCACCAAGGTCTGGAACCCCGACAAGATCGCCATCGTCCTCGATCACTTCGTGCCCGCCAAGGACATGGCCTCGGCGGAGCAGTCGCGCATCTCCCGCCGCTTCGCCCAGGAGTTCGGCGTCACCCACTTCTACGACGTGGGGCGCGCGGGCATCGAGCACGCCCTCCTGCCCGAGCAGGGCCTCGTGCTGCCAGGGGAGCTCATCATCGGCGCCGACTCGCACACCGTGACCTACGGCGGCATCGGCGCCTTCTCCACCGGCGTGGGCGGCACCGACGCCGCCGCCGCCATGGCCCTCGGCGAGACCTGGCTGCGCGTGCCGGAGACGATCAAATTCGTCTATCGCGGCCGGCTCGGACGCTGGATCACGGGCAAGGACCTCGTCCTCTACACCATCGGCCAGATCGGCGTCGAGGGCGCCCGCTACAAGGCGATGGAGTTCACCGGCGAGGCGATAGGGGAGCTCTCCGTGGAGGGGCGCCTCACCATGTGCAACATGGCCATCGAGGCGGGCGGCAAGTCCGGCATCGTCCCCCCGGACGACAAGACCGTGGCCTACGTGAAGGAGCGCGCCAAGCGGCCCTTCACCGTCTACCAGAGCGACGAGGACGCGCAGTATGAGAAGGTCTACGAGTGGGACGTCGGCGGCCTTGAGCCACAGGTGGCCCTCCCCCACTTGCCGGCCAATAGCGTGCCGGTGAGCAAGGTGGGCGAGATCAGGATCGACCAGGCCGTCATCGGCTCCTGCACCAACGGGCGCATCGAGGACCTGCGGCTCGCCGCCACGGTGCTGAAGGGTCAGAAAGTGGACCCCAACGTGCGGCTGATCGTCATCCCCGCCACGCAGGACGTGTACAGACAGGCGATGCACGAGGGGCTATTCGACATCTTCATCGAGGCCGGCGGCACCGTGAGCGCGCCCACCTGCGGCCCCTGCCTGGGCGGCTATATGGGCATCCTCGCCGCGGGCGAGCGCTGCGTCTCCACCACCAACCGTAACTTCGTGGGCCGCATGGGCGACCGCACGAGCGAGGTCTATCTCGCCAGCCCCGCCGTCGCCGCGGCCTCCGCCATCGCCGGCAAGATCGCCGGCCCCGAGGAGGTGCTGTAATGAAACTGCACGGTCGCGTCTTCCGCTACGGCAAGGACGTCAACACGGACCTGATCATCCCTGCCCGCTACCTGAACATCATCGACGTGCAGGAACAGGCGAAGCACACGATGGAGGACATCGACCCCGAGTTCGTAAACGGCGTGCAACCGGGCGACTTTGTCGTGGCCGAGGAGAACTTCGGCTGTGGCTCCTCCCGAGAGGAGGCGCCGCTGATGCTGAAGACGAGCGGCGTCGCGGCGGTCGTGGCGAAGTCGTTCGCGCGCATCTTCTTCCGCAACGCCATCAACATCGGCCTGCCGGTCTTCGAGAGCGCGGAGGCCGTCGACGACACGGCGGCCGGCGACGAGCTGGAGATAGACACGGCCACCGGCGTCATCACCAACAAGACCAAGGGCAAGACCTACCAGGCGGCGGCGCTGCCCGAGTTCATCCAGGGCATTATCAACGCGGGCGGCCTTGTGGAA
>JAJZQK010000567.1 GCA_021847625.1 Chloroflexota bacterium | reverse complement strand
TCCAGGAAATCCGCCGATGGCTGCCTGGACCCCCGCTTTCGCGGGGGTGACGTTGGCATCAAACTGTGACTCTGTCTATCCGCCCTCCTGAACCATGCCTCCGCGGGAAGAAAGATAGTGGCCGCTCGCGGTGCACGGACCACTGGCACGCGGCCTGCGGCACGCGGGTAGATAAGCGCTGCCCGCGTCCGACGGCGGCGAAGGGGGAAATGGCAAACCGGCCATCGCGGGTACTCGGAGAGGGGGAGAAAGACGACTATGATACGGCTGGAGCGCGTCTACGGAAGGCAGACGCTCGACGACGGCGCCCGTTTCCTCGTGGATCGGCTGTGGCCCTGCGGCATCACAAAGGAGACGCTGCACCTCACCGCCTGGGTCAAGGACGCCGGCCCCAGCGAGGAGCTGAGCCGCAGGTTCGGCCGCGACCCCGCCAAGTGGGAGGAGTTCCGGCGACGCTACTTCGCCGAGCTCGACGCCAAGCCCGCGGCCTGGCGGCCGTTACTGGAGGCCGCCAGGCGGGGGGATATCATCTTGCTCTACCGGGCGCGCGACACGAAACACAACGGCGCCCTGGCGCTCAAGGAGTACCTGGAAGCTCGGCTGGCCGCTGCCTAGGCTCTCCCCGGCGCCAGGGCGCCGGCAGGGGGCCGCGGCGGGGTACCCGGCAGCCCCTGCCGGCAGGCAATCTTACGCCTTGCTGGCCTTCACGAAGGCCGAGACGACCCGCGTGCCGGACTCCAGGCCGAGGTCCGCCGGGACGAGCTGGCGTAGCTGCTCGGGCACGTCCTGCCACCCATAGGTCCTCAGCACCTGCACCTCCGCATCTGCGAAGCCAGCGGAGGCCAGCTTCTGGCGATACTCGTCCTCGGTGAGGGCACCGGCGATGCAGCCGGCCCAGAGCGCCATGAGATCCCGCGCGGCAGCGGGTAGGGGGTTGCCCTGGACGACGACGTCGGCCACGGCGAAGCGCCCGCCCGGCTTGAGCACGCGGTAGACTTCCCCGAGGACAGCGTCCTTGTCGGCGGAGAGGTTGATGACGCAGTTGGAGATGATCACGTCGACGCTGTTGTCCGGCAAGGGGATAGATTCGATGCGCCCCTTGAGGAACTCGACGTTCTCCATCTGGGCCTGCCGGGCGTTCTTGCGGGCCAGCTCGAGCATCTCGTCGGTCATATCCAGTCCGTAGGCCTTGCCGCCCGGGGCTACCCGCCTGGCCGAGAGGAGCACGTCGATGCCCCCGCCCGAGCCCAGGTCGAGCACGACCTCGCCTGGCTTGAGGTCGGCCAGAAGGGTGGGATTGCCGCAACCCAAGGAGGCCAGGGCCGCGCCTTGGGGCACCTCCTGCAAGGTCTGGGGGTCGTCGCGGTTCTCCGTGAGGGACTCAATGCTGGCCGAGCAGCAGTCGCTGCCCGTCCCGCAGCAGGAGGCCCGCTGGCTTCGCTGCGCCTGTAGGGCCGCCGCCGCGTAGCGCTCGCGCACGGCCTCGGTTATCTGCTCGTTGCTTCGTTCGTTCGCCATCGTTCGGTACCTCGACTCCTTTAGATGGACACAATTCAGCCTCGTTGTATCGACAATTATCGATATAGACCCGAAAAAGAGAGCGGGCTAGGGCAGCAGCTCGCGCAGCCGCGCCATCCGCCCGGGGTTGAGACGGTAATGGACCCACAGCCCGCGTATGCGCTTCCCGGCCACGCGTCAAGCCGGCGCCGCGCCGGTGGATACGCTGCTTCCCGTTCCTCAGGGCAGCGCCTTCACCATGAGCCTGTGCCGCAGGGTCTCGGGCATTCCCACGAGCAACGGCAGGCGCACCAGCAGGTCGATGGCCACGAACCCCAGGAACACATACTGCGGGCCGACTTTATCCCACAGGATGCCGGCCGCCATTACCATCAAAGCCCCGAGAAGCATGCGGAAGAAGCGGGTGATGCCAAGCCAGCGGCCCATCTGCTCCGCCGGCACCAACTCTCTCTCCATGGCCGCCACAATCGGCCCCGATATATAGTAGAAGCCCTGCAGAACCCCGGCTACGATCAGGAGCGCCGAATTGGGAGCCCACACCAGGATGAGGTTGGAGAGCCAGAAGATCGGTATCACTATATAAAGGACCATCTTCCTGCCCGATCGATCGGCGAGCCGACCCAAAGGAATGGCGAACAGGATGGACGTCACGGCGCAGCCGGTGACCATCGCCCCCAACACGTAGGCGTCCGCGCCTTTCGCCTCGTGCGCGAAGACCTGCGCGAACGGGAAGATCATGGCTATTGGCAGCTGGCTGATCGAGGTGAAAACCAACCATCGCTTGAGATGCTGGCCGTCCTTCAACACCTGGTGCAGGTCGCTGAACATGCGCTTAGGCGTGGTGCGGACGCTCACCCACCGCCGATCGGAGAGTTGGGTGTGCACAAGCACGAACGTCCCCAGGGAGATCAGCATGCCTAAGAAGAACAAGGGACGGATGCCGTCGACCCCCACCCCGCCGGAACTGGTTACCAGCCAGGCCCCGATCAGGGGGCCGGCCATGCCGAGCAACCCGGCGGCGACCGTCTCGCAGATCATCATCCCCGTGGCGCGATCCCGGGTCGCCAGGCAGTTGCCGCACACCGTGGCGCAGCCGAGGATACTGGTCGAGAAACCCAGCCAGTACGCTATCATCGCCACCAAAGCCATCGGCCAGCTCTGGGCTAGCGAGTAGGCGAGGTAGGAAATGACCAACATAACGATGCCGGCTAAGTAAACCCTCTTCGCGCCGACCCTATCTATGAGCCAGCCGGTCGAGGGGCCCAACACTGCCGCCGCCACCATTCCCGCGCTGTTTATGGCCCCCAACTGGGTGGCGGTGGCCCCCAGGGCGATGATGTAGATGGATTGATAGGGGAGGATCATCTGGTAGACGAGCCTGTCCAACGATGTCCGCGCTACCGTGACCCTCCAGTCGTGCGATTGCCGACCGACGAACGAGACCATACTTGCTGCCGCCTGGATAGGCGCAGAAGCGAATCGTGCCACTCTATACTCTCCTGGCCGAGAATACCGGCAAGCCAGAGCCCGGAAGCCCGCCTAGCGTCCGACTTCCGGCAGCCCGGCCGACAGACCGTTCGGTGGGGCATCAACCGTCCCTGCCGGTGATCGGTCGATGCCCCACCGAATTGACCACAGGGCAAACTATATTACGAACGGCCACTCTTGGCAAGCCTCAACACGCACCGCGATAGACGAATGCCGATATCTTGGACCAGGGGTGAGGGCGGCGTTTCGCCACCCGGGCGAATTGGCTGTAGCGCGGGGGCTCGTCCCCCGCGGTCCGGTCGCCCTGACAGACGGACAAGGTGCCTCCGGGGGTATGGCAGGCTACGCCGCGGGGGATAAACCCC
>JAJZQK010000566.1 GCA_021847625.1 Chloroflexota bacterium | reverse complement strand
AAGGACATCTTTGCGGCTCAGAGCATCGACGTACCCGAGACAATGGGCGAGATGGAGGAAGTTGCCAAGAAGCTTACTGACAAGGGCAAGAACCAATTCGGCGTTCTCTGGCGTGGCCAGGCTGGCCCGGCCGTCGGCGTATGGTCGGCCTTCCAGGCGAACTTCGGCGCCGATTGGCTCACGCCGGACGGGAAGCCGACGGCGAACAACCCTGATGTAGTCAGATCGATCGAGCACTATGGGCGCCTCCTCCGCGAGTACGGCCCGCCAGGTGCCCTGAACATCAACTGGCCCCAGGCTGTCGACCTGTTTGCGCAGGGTAGTAGTATGCAGTTCTGCGAGAGTAGCGCGCTCCTGGCGAGGTGGGAAGATCCGAAGACATCGAAGGTAGTTGACAAGACAGGGTACGCGCTGTTGCCCGGCGAGAAGGGTGGGCAGAACCCGGCCCTCAACGGCTGGATTTGGTCGATCTACGCCAAGTCCAAGAAGAAGGAGCCGGCTTGGTACTTCGTCCAGTGGGCGTCCGGCAAGGATGTATCCGCGCGCATGCAGCGCAAGGGCATCCAGCAGGGGCGCCAGTCGTCGTGGAACGACGCGGAATTCCAGAAGGAATTTGGCGCTAAGCACCCCGACCTGGTCGAGACGATGCTGAAGTCCTACGAGAAGGGCAAGGCCTTCCTCTATCCACCCTATGTGAACGTCGCTAAGGCTCGTGACATCTACGGCGAGGCGATCTCGGTCGCAATTCAGGGTGGCGATGTGGCGGCTGCCTGCGAGAAGGCCCAGAAGGCGCTGGAGGACCTTCAGGCGGCGGAAGGCTAGCACGAGCACCCAAGCGGTGGCAGATTGATCCAGGATCACCTGCCTCGCCGCCGGACGGTGGCCCTTCGGTCGCACTCGTTACGAAGGGCCACCGTCCAAGGATGCCCGCCTGTAGTAATCCCTGAGGTTTGCACTATGATAGAATCTAGGGCCGCCCCACCCAGTCAAGGGAGGATTGGGCGTCTCTCCCTCCAGAACATATTCAGCGACCGGAACGCTCGCTACATTATGCCCGCTCCCGCCGTCATCGCCATTATGCTGATGATGGTCTTTCCCGTCGCCTACACCTTCTGGCTGAGCTTCTACGATTGGTTCGCCTCCGCGCCCCAGGGCCCGCAGTTTATCGGCCTGCAAAATTACCAGAAGCTCATCTTCGAGGACACGCGGTTCCAAGGGGCGTTCGTGCGGACGTTCATCTTCACGGGTTCCGCTATCGCCATCCAGACGGTGCTCGGCATCGCCATGGCCCTGGCCTTCAACCAGGAGTTCAAGGGCCGGGGGGTTCTGCGGACGCTGTTCCTGCTGCCGATGATGGCGACGCCGGTGGCCGTGTCGCTGGTCTGGCTGATGATGTTCGACCCTTCGACCGGGCTTCTCAACTATATCCTTTCCTGGTTCGGCATCAACCCGAGCCTGTGGGTGGCCGACCCCAACATCGCTCTGTACTGCATCGTCATCGTGGACAGTTGGAAATTCACGCCGCTCATGATGCTGATCGTCCTGGCCGGTCTCTCCGCGCTGCCGCCCGAGCCGTATGAGTCGGCGGTCATCGATGGGGCGAACTCGGTGCAGCTGTTCTGGTACATCACGTTGCCGCTTCTGCGTCCGGTCATCATGGTCGCCCTGCTCTTTCGCTCCATCGATGCGCTCAAGACGTTTGATAGTATCTTCGTCATCACCAGGGGTGGGCCGATGTACGCGTCCGAGACATTGAACGTGTACGGTTTCCTCTCGGCTTTCCAGTATTTCAATATGGGCTATTCGTCGGCCCTGTTGGTGATCTTCTTCATCGTCGTGATGGTCGTCAGCCTTGTGTTCATGAGGCTCAGGAGGGTGTCATGGTAGGGGTAAAGTGGCGGCGCCGCCTGAACTCGATGTTCGTCTACGGCTTCGTGCTCCTGTTCAGCGCGCCATTCATCTTCGTGTTCATCTGGATGGCCATGGCCTCCCTGAAGACACAGCTCCAGAACACCTCCATACCGCCGCTGATCTTCTTCGAGCCGACCTTCGAGAATTACCGGAACGTCTTCACGCGGACGCCCATCGTGCAGTACTTCATTAACAGCGTTATCGTGGCCCTCGGCTCGACGGGATTGGGCTTGGTTCTGGGCCTGCCCGCGGCGTTCAGTATCGCCCAGTGGCGCCAGCATAGCCTGGCCCTCGCCGTGCTGTCGGCGCGCATCCTGCCGGGCATGAGTTACCTGGTACCTTGGTTCATACTGTTCAGTTACCTGAAGATAGTCGGCACGCACGGAGGGGTGATTCTGAGCCACCTAACCGTGACCATGCCTCTCATCATCTGGATACTGATCGGCTTCTTCGAGGATTTGCCGGGTGAGTTGTTCGACGCCGCGCGCATCGACGGCTGTTCCATCTATGGAACCCTCATGCGGGTGGCGATTCCCCTGGCGCTGCCGGGTATCGTCGTCTCGGGCATCCTGGCATTCATCTTCTCCTGGAACAACTTCATGCTTTCGCTAATCCTCGGGGGGTCGGGAGTTCGCACGCTGCCGGTGGCGGTGTACAATTTCATCGGCGAGCTGGGGGTCGATTGGGGTGGCCTGAACGCGACGGCGACGGTGGTGACGCTGCCCGTGGTGTTCTTCGTGCTCATCGTGCAAAAGCACGTCGTAAGGGGACTGACCCTCGGCGCCGTGAAGGGCTAGGCCCGCCGGCGCGCGACACGTTCATAGTCCGATGAATCGGGTGCTCCTCGTCTCGGGGGGCACCCCAGCCTGTTAGCTTGGTTAGGAGACAAGAAGTGATAGACGAGAGTATCATCGCGAGCATGCTTACGCCGAGCGGCGGCTCTATTGCCGGCAAGGTGATCGCCATTACGGGCGGTGGTTCGGGCCTGGGTAGGGCGACCTCCCTTCTGCTCGCGCAGAGAGAGGCCAAGGTCGTCGTCGTGGACATCAACGATGCGGCGGCGGCAGAGACGGTGTCGGCGGCCCAGGCGGCGGGGGGTAAGGCGCTGGCCGTGACCGCGAACGTGGCGCTGCCGGAACAGGTGCAGGGCGCGATCGACCAGACGGTCGCTACCTTCGGCAGGCTGGACGTAATGATCAACAACGCGGCAATTCTCCGCTCGATGCCTTTCCTCGACGTGACCCCCGAAATCTGGAAACTGATAATGTCGGTGAACGTCGACGGCGTCTTCTATGGCACCCAGTTCGCGGCCAAGCAGATGATCGCCCAGGCGAAAGAGCGCAAACCGGGTGAACTCATCGGCCGGATCATCAACGTCACCAGTCTCGGTGCTCTCAGAAACAGCGAGCTGACGGCGGTGTATGGCACCAGCAAGGCGGCGGTGACACGTATCAGCAAGGGCGC
>JAJZQK010000565.1 GCA_021847625.1 Chloroflexota bacterium | reverse complement strand
CTGTGCATCCTCGGCGGCGTCTGCCAGGTCAACTGCCCCCAGAACGCCGTCCTCTACGACGGCGAGCCCTACCAGCCGAGCGCTTCACCCCCTGACACGCACCCAGGAGAGATACCGCCAGGCTGTTGATGTTGATCCGCCGGCCGTGGGCCGGCCAATGTGCGGGGGGGGCGGGCCGAGCATCCCGAGACCACTTGCCTCGTTAAACTAGTCGTTATCACTTGAGTCTCGAAGCAGGGGACTTGGAGGCAGCACCATGAAGCTGGAGAAGCTGGCAGTCTCGCTGGACGAGCAGGAACTGCTGGAACTGGAGGCCATAGTGCAGGACGGGGACAAGGAGGCCGCCCTCCGGTTCCTGCGTCGCCTGCGCCAGAGGATTCAACAGACGCAGGCCAAGAGCGTGCGCCCTTGAGCGAGAGGATGATATGGGGATCGGCATCGTGGTAAAGCTGGCGAACCTCCACCCGAGGATGGAGCACAACACCCTGGTGAGTTGGCTGAAGGGTGAAGGAGACCCCGTGCGAAAGGGCGAACCGCTCTACCTGGTGGAGACTCGCAAGGGGGGCTTCGAGGTGTGCAGCGAGGTGGAGTGACTCGTGGAGACGTTGCTGGTGCCCGAGAAGGCCGCCGTGGCGGTGAACCAGGATATCGCGGTGATCCGACAGTCTGGTTGACGGGGCGGCTTCGCAACATGATCCCTTCCAAACAGGCTGACAGCCACAATGCCCTCCCTTCTCAGCGGACGAGGGCCCGTTCCTGAGCATACTGGCCGCCTACCGACGTCGGCGTGGGGGAGGTGATCAGTAGCTTACTGCACGGCGGGCTTCAGTACTTGGGGCAGGCGCCGCTCCCAGGCGGGCAAGGAGAGCGAGAGATGCTGATCAAGATCCTGGGGACCGGCTGCCCCAACTGCCAACTCGCCGAGAGATTGGTCAGAAAGGTGGTGGAGAGGTACGGGATCCAAGCCGGGGTGGCGGTCGTGGCCGACGGGGCCGAGTACCAACGCTATCGCTTGACGGCCACTCCCGGCCTGGTGGTCGACGGCGAGCTGGTCTGCGACGGCCGCGTCCCAAGGGAGTGGGAGATCAAGGAGTGGGTGCTCGACGCCCTGGAAAGACAGGAGCGGCAGATCCCCTACTATCCGCTCTCGGGCAACGGTCGGGATGGCGCCACGGCTGATTGACCTCGCGGGCTAGCTCCCGGAGCGGCTGCTCCTACCCTTCCATTCGGGGGCGAGGCGCGGCAAGAAACCGGCGGGACGGCCTATCTGCAGAAGGCCAATCAGACCGGCTGGGACTTCCTCCGTGGCTCTGCGTCCCCCAGGGACGAGGAATCGGCATTGCTCGTCCTCTTGCAGCGGAGCCGCGGGAACTATCGGCCTTCCTCCCAGAGACTTCCCCCCAGAATCCGGGGCCAAACCCCTTGACGCGAAGCTACATGCGGCGCAGACTATATGCGCTGCAACGTATATCCGCCATGACGCATGAACAAGCAGCATGGTGACAGGCTCACCTGCATCCGCTGCTCCGGATACGATGGATAGAGGGAGCGCAACTACTGGCGACTAAGAACTGGGGACGACGGTCGGGGGTCCGGGGATCGGGCGATGCTGCCTCTCCCGCCCCCGATCCCCAGAATGGTAGAGGGGAACGACGATGTTCGGAATGCCGAGGCAACGATCTAGCGGGGTGCTTGTGATCACCCTGATCTCGGCCTGCGCCATCCTGATCCTGCTGGAGCAGACGCTTTCCCAGCCGGTCGGCGTCTACGCCGCGCCCTCGGAGCAGGCCAAACCGATGACCCACCCGGTGGAGGGCCGGGAGAACTGCTTGACGTGTCATCAACCCGAGGCAGGGATAAATCCCATGCCCGTCGACCACGCTGGCCGTACCTCGGAAAGTTGCCTGATCTGCCACACTGCCCAGAACGCCGCTCCGGCCGCGGCGCCTGCCCAGCAGCAGGCCCAACCGACGGCGATATCGGCCGGGCAGACCCAACCGGCTGCTCCGACGGCCCGGCCCTCGACGCCCCCCGTCCAGTCCCAGCCCAACTCGGAGGCAGCCCAGTCGAAGCCCGCGGCAACGGCCAATCCGGTGCCAGAGGCGGACGAGGTAGACCCCGCAAGCGCTTCCGCCGCCTGTCGAAGCTGCCACAACACGCCCGAGTTCAGCACGGTTTCCGATCTCTCTTCCGGCCTCCCGGACACTGCGAAGCAGCTCGCGTCGGATCACAGCTACGCCCACAGGGAGATCGCCTGCGTCACCTGCCACCAGGGTGATCCCCATCAGGCCATGAGCCCCGTCACCAAGGAGTCCATCGCCGACGCGTGTGGCACCTGCCACATCACCGAGCGGCAGGAGCACGTCCAGAGCATCCATGGCCAGAGCCTCGCCTCCGGCGGCAAGGATGCGGCCACCTGCATCGACTGCCACAGCACCCAGAACACCCCGCACTCCATCGTCAGGGTGCTCAGCCCCGACTCGCCCGTCTATGGCGGGGCCATCGCCGCCACCTGCGCCAAGTGCCACGCCAAGACCGAGGTGATGCAGCAGTACGGCATCCCCACCGAGGTGTACAAGACCTACACCACCACCTTCCACGGCAAGGCGAACATCCTGAGCCCGTACGAGATCACGCAACACCCGAAGGCTACCTGCATCAACTGCCACGGCTACCACGATATCAAGGCAGATAGCGACCCAACCTCGCCCGTCGCCCCCGCCAACCTGGCAACGACCTGCGCCGGCTGCCATCCTGGCGCCGGCGAGCAGTTCGCCAGCGGCTGGCTCGGCCACAAGGAGGCGACGCCGCAGCAGTTCCCGGCGGTGTACTTCGCCGAGCAGTTCTTCTTCTTCCTCACCAGCTCGGTCTTGACCTTCGGATTCATCTTCATGGTCGCCCTGGAGCTGGGATCCTGGATCGTGCGCCGCAAGTCCGGCCAGCACTAGGGGGGAGCCAGCATGACCAACGCGGGAGACCTTAAGCCGACCATCAGGTCAGAGGATTGGCAGCAGCACCCAACGTCGGGAGGAGGTACGTCGATGGAGACGCAAGCGGCCCGAGTCGATAAGGAGAGACGGGGAGATGGAGAGACGGGGAGATGGAGAGACGGGGAGATGGAGAGACGGGGAGACCACAGCGCTCGGCACTCAGCACGCAGCACCCGACGGGCGGGGCGCCCGCGCTCCCGACAGACCCCAGGGCTCAGCACTCGGCACCCAAGACCAGGTTCGCCCTCGCGCGGATCGAGCCCGGCGCCTCGCCCTGCGACCACCGGTGGATCGTCCGCTTCACGGGCCACCAGCGGGCTCAGCACTTCATCATGATGAGCTCGGTCCTGCTCCTGGTGTTTACCGGGATGCCCCAGAAGTTCTTCGACAC
>JAJZQK010000564.1 GCA_021847625.1 Chloroflexota bacterium | reverse complement strand
AGGCGGGCATTCCGTACCAGGTTCTCGGCGAGAGGTCCGGCGCGCTGGCCGTGATAATTGCATGCAGCCGCTCGGCTATTTCGCGATCCGGTTCCAGCATCTCGGCGATCTTCTCGAGCACGTCGCTTTCGCCGTCCGACTTGTCCGCCCGCGAGCCGCGGCGCGATTCCGCCTTAAGTTCCCTGGCACGCTCCTGCATCGCAGCCCGTTCCTCGGACGTGAATCCCTCGGACTTCTTGTTGGACTCGGCGATGCTCCTGGTTGACCTCTTCGTATCGTTCACGGCAGATTTCTCCTCACCATACGTTCTTTTGTACCCTGGGCGGGCTAGCCGGCCCAGGTCAGCTGGGTGATCTGAATCAGGTTTCCGCAAGTGTCGTGCAGCATGGCTATGATCGACCCGGTCACTTCGGTTGGCGGCGTGGTGAACTCGGCCCCGCGGGCTTTGATGCGCTCGTAATCGCCCCGGACGTCGTCCGTGAAGAACATCGCGGCCGGCTGCCCCTGCTGGAACAACGCCTGCTGATAGGCTCGGGCGGCGGGATTGTCGTTGAGCGCTAGCTGCAGCTCCGTTCCTTGCGGCTCCTCGGGTGAGGCTACCGTCAGCCAGCGAAATGGCCCCTGGCTGACGTCGGTCTTCTTGACGAAGCCCAGGACCTCGGTGTAGAAGCGTAGGGCTCTGTCCTGGTCGTCCACGTATACGCTGGTAAGCTTGATTTTCACATGAGTATCCTTTGAGTAGCGATTCTGTTGATTGTGTTCCCTGTCACGCGAGCCCTGTCCGGCTCGTCAAGATGATGACGAAACAGCGCTGGAGAATGTGACCGATGGATAGCGACTGGCTGGCGGAGCGATTCGAAGCGGAGCGCGAGCGGCTGCAGGCGGTAGCGTACCGGATGCTCGGCTCGGCTAGCGAGGCCGATGACGCCGTGCAGGAGGCCTGGCTGCGGCTCAGCCGGACCGATCCCGCTGGGGTCGAAAACCTCAGCGGCTGGCTGACCACGGTCGTGGCCCGCATCTGCCTGGATATCCTGCGCTCGCGCAAATCGCGCCGCGAGGAGCCGCTGACGCCCGAGGTCGAGCTCCTGCCAGATGCGGCCAATCCAGAGCGCGAGGCGATGCTGGCGGAGTCGGTCGGGCTGGCCATGCTGGCGGTGCTCCAGCACCTGGCACCCGCCGAGCGTGTGGCGTTCGTGCTGCACGACGTCTTCGGCGTGTCCTTCGAGGAGATTGCCGGCATCGTCGGCCGCTCGCCTGTCGCCGCCCGCCAACTCGCCAGCCGTGCCCGTAGGCGAGTGCAGGGTGCGTCAGAGGACGCCCATGCAGCGGACGCGGCGCGACAGCGGGACATCGTGGAGGCATTCCTGAGCGCCTCGCGCTCCGGCGACTTTGAGGCGCTGCTGGAGCTGCTCGATCCGGACGTAGCGCTGCGAGTTGACGAGGCGGCACTGCGCATGGGCGTACGGAGCGGTTGGCTTTCATCGGATCTTAATGGAGCAGAAGCCGTGGCGAAGCAGTTCTCAGGTCGCGCCGAGGCGGCACGGCTGGCGCTCGTCGACGGCGTGCCGGGCGCGGTCTGGGCGACTAAGGGCAGGTCTCTGGTCTTGTTTGGCTTCACCATCGAGAACGCCAGGATCGTGCGCATCGAGCTGGCGGCCGATCCGGAGCGTCTCGGCCGGGCGAAGATCGAGCCGCTCGTGTAGACTGCCGGCTGCCCCACTCCATCACCACCTTCTCTTGCCTTTTCCCGCTTCAGGAGCGATAATATGGTCAGCGGCTCGAACAAACGTTCTAGCAGAATACTGGGTGGGGACTCGCGGAGGGGTGCAAGGACCTTACTAACCGGACCGGCATCTGCTATGATGCCACCGTCCTCGGCACGGCTTCTAGCCGCTTCATCCCTTCTCTGCTCGGCATCGGCCAGTTATGGTCCCCGGCGGTTCCCAGGAGGTTTACGTGGTAGTCAAGGTAGTTGGCGAGGGCCGCAAGGCCGGCTTCAGGTCGTCCTCGCTGATTGAAGATCCCGATCCGCAGCAGCTCGTCATGGCCTGGGATGCGGAGGAGAAGGCCCGCAAGAAGGCGGCCGGCAAGCAGGCTAGCAGCAAGAAGTCAACAGCGAACAACGAACAGAAGCCGGGCAACGGGCGGGTTGGCAAGCAGGAGACAGGCAAGCGAGTAGCGAGCAAGAAGCGAGAAGCTACGAGCAAGACCGCTCCCGAGATAGCTACCGCCCCTGTGCCCCGCAAGTCCGGTGCTGCAAGCGCGACTCGTACGTCCATCACGTCCACTACGTCCGCAAGCAAGGGTCGTGGAGCGCGTGGCAAACGAGACGGCCTCGCTCCTGCCGAGAGCCCCGAGACCCAGGACTCGGCACTCAGGACCCAGGACGATCACCGTCCCGAGCCGGCTTCTGCTAATCACTCATCACCCATCACTCGTCGCTCGGCAGCCTCGGGCAACGGCACCTCCTACACCGGCGAGCAGATCCAGATCCTCGAGGGCGTGCAGCACATTCGCCAGCGGCCCGGCATGTACATCGGCACGACGTCCACGGCCGGCCTCCTTCACCTCGTGTACGAGGCCATCGACAACGTCGTGGACGAGTTCAACGCCGGCTCCGGGAGCCAGATGTGGGTCTCGATCGACGCCGACGGCCGGGTGACCGTTCGCGACGAGGCTCGCGGCATCCCCATCGACCCGAAGGAGTGGGGAGGCACGGTGCTGCCAACGGCAACCTGGATATTCATCAAGCCGTTCACAGGCGGGAAGTTCGAGCCAGGAGCCTACAAGCAGGCTGGCGGCCTCCACGGCGTTGGCCTCACCGTCATCAACGCCCTCTCGTCCGAGCTAGAGGTGGACATCTGGCGCGACGGACAGCACTTCCATCAACTGTTCAGTGAAGGTCAGGCGCTCGACTACTCGATCCGGCCGTGCGACAAGAAGGCTCACGGCACTCAGCTCCGCTGGCTCCCCGACCCGTCCATCTTCGACGATGATGCGACCTACGACACGGAAACCCTTCTCTCCCGTCTCGAGGCCACGTCCTGTCTGAACCGCGGGCTCCGCATAGACCTCTCGTACTGGGATGAAGAACTCGATCAGCAGGTCAGCAAGACGCTGTACTCCCAGCACGGGCTCGCGGACTACGTCAAGAAGCTGGTCTTCGGCGACGCCGCGCCCCTCTTCCGCCAGCCGATCTCCATCGTTCGAGACAGGGAGGACGCGGCGGTCGAGGTCGTCCTTCAGCCGGAC
The DNA here is from genome assembly GCA_021847625.1 of Chloroflexota bacterium. Next base: position 132 of record JAJZQK010000564.1, on the reverse strand, counting down.
AGCGGCTACAAGACGCGCATCCTCTCCTTCGCGAACGGCGTGCGCACGCCGGACGGGGGCACCCACGAGACCGGCTTCAAGGCGGCGCTCACCAAGGTCGTGAACGACTACGCCCTGAAACTCGGCATCATC
>JAJZQK010000563.1 GCA_021847625.1 Chloroflexota bacterium | reverse complement strand
CCGCTTGCGCGGGGATGACAGGGATGCCGGCAGAGGCTCCACTGGCCCTCCCGGTAGCGAGCACCCGGGCAGCAACAACTACGTCGGACTATTTAGATGAGCTCGGCCAGCGTCTCTCAGCACGCCGTCGAACCAGCCTGCGACAACTAGGGCTCCCTCGGCGTTGATCCCGCCTTCATCTTCAGGAAACAGCAACAGCTCGACCTCCAGGGTCCCTTCAGCGTTCCTCTCGTGGTAAAATCGGACCTCTTTGATGCTGTCGATGAGCCTTCTCTTGTCATCCAACTGACTAAGTGCTCTGATCGCCTTGAGTATGGGCCGCTGAAGGGCCTCTACGATGTCGTCGGGCAGAGGCTCTCTATCGAAGCGGCGTCCCAGCCATTCGGCGAACCGTCGGCGTCTTCGCCGGTCGTCGGGGGCAAACGTTGGTTCAGGTGTGATGGTCAGAAGCGCCGCCTTATCCAGCAGCAGGCGGTAGGCAGCACCCACGATCAGCCACTCCTCCTGCCCCCCTCAGCGATTCTTCGGCGTAAGCGGAAGTGCCTTATCGAGTTTGGGAGTGCCTTTTGAAGCTCCTCTGAGGTGCCCCCTGAATCTGGTCCATGTGGAATGTGAGGGTTAAGCCACCTCTCGTCTGTCTGGTACGACTATCGCTTGGCTCATGAGCCAAGCGCCCAGCGCTACATCGGCCGGCGTCTGATAGCCGAGGGCACTGTGGGGGCGCTGCTCGTTGTACTGTTGCCGCCAGCGCTCCGCGACCACCTGCGCGTGCTTCTCGCCCCAGAACACCTCCTCGTTCAGGCACTCGTCCCTGAACTTGCCGATGAAGCCCTCCGCATACCCGTTCTGCCAGGGGTGCCCCGGCGCGATGTACACCGTCTGCGTGCCTCGGCTTGCAAGCCACTCCCTGAGGCGTGCCGCCATGAACTCCCCGCCGTTGTCGCTGCGCAGGTACTCCGGAGCACCGTGTTGCCTGAACAGATTATCTAGCGTCGTGATCACTTCCTCACTACCCAGGCCGCGCCCTACCCTGATCGCATGGCACTCCCTGGTGTACTCGTCCAGCACCACCAGCATCTTGAGCACTTCCCGCCGCTCCGTGCGGTCGAAGGCGAAGTCGTAGGTCCACACCTGCCCCCGATGCGTCGCCTGCACGAGCGGGGCCACCTCCTCCCCGATGCGGCGTTTGCGTGGCCTCCTGCGGGGCAGGCTCAGTCCTTCCTGCTGCCAGAGCCGCCAGATACGCTCCAATTCCCGCGACGAGGCGCCATGGCAATGAAAAGACCCCCGAGAATTCGGGGGTTTTGGGGTGGGCGAGGAGGGGCTCGAACCCCCGACCTCACGGATGTGAACCGTGCGCTCTGACCGGCTGAGCTACTCGCCCATGGAGGTAACTTCTCCATTCGCGCGAGATTATAGCAGATCGCCTAAACTGTTGCAAGATGGGCCCGGCTTGGCTAAGATGGGAGGAACCTGCGTCGGGAGCCCCAACTTCGCGCCGAGACCTCGGCGCCTGCAGAAGGTGTTACTACAATGGAAGATCGCCCATCGTCGTCCGAGCCCTCATCGGCCTCAACCGTGCCGCGAACGCGCAGCGCCGCCTTCTTCGACGTCGACGGTACCCTCGTGCCCGGCGCCGCCATCTGGAAGGGCATCTGGGCCTATCACTTCGCCAAGAAGCGCCGCCGCGACCGGCCCATCAGGTTCTTCCTCAGCAACATTGGCCGCTGGGGACTCTACAAGGCAGGGATGCTCGGGCGCGACCGCTTCTACGCGGCCTGGGGCGAGGGCCTGGCCGTGCTCTTTCAGGGCCTGACGCTGGAGGAGGGACGCGATATCTTTGTCTGGGTGTGGGAGAACTCCCTTTGCCCCTCTCTGTACGAAGAGGTGATCGCGGCCCTGCGACGACACCAGGAGAAGGGCGACCTCGTCGTGCTGGTTTCGGCGACGCTCCAAGGCCTGCTGGAGGTGCTGGCGCAGGAGCTGGGCGCCGATCACGTGATCGGCTCGCGCCTGGAACTCCACGATGGCCACTACACCGGCCGGATGGCGCCGCCCCTCTGCTTCGGGGCCCACAAGGCGCTGCGCGTGCGCGAGCTTCTGGCTTCCACGGAGCCCGTCGACCTGTCGGCCAGCTCGGCCTACGCCGACAGCGGCCACGACGCCGCTCTGCTCGAACTGGTAGGTTCCCCCATCGCCGTCAACCCCGACCCCGCGCTCCTAACCATGGCTCAGAGGCGCGGTTGGCCGGTGATCGGCACGGCGAAGAGATAGTGACAATCCTCATGTCCGGTTCTCTACGGCACGTATTCTGCACGTAATGGCCGCTCGTAACTGGAGGCGATGCCGATGGCCGGACGCAGCTTGCTCGACCACGTGGAATCTCAACTAGAGCGCATATTCGAGGACCCCTTCATGGGCGCTGCTCCTTTCGACGTGAAGGACCTCAGGCACAGGCTGGCGAAGGCGTTCGCCGAGGTCGACGCTGCGCGCGTGCCGTCGGTGTGGCACGTCCGTTTTCCCGTCTCGCTGCGAGGCCGCGAGGACGAGGTGCGGGCCTGGGTGGAGACGCTGTGGCGACCGCTCACGGAGCACCTCGGCGAGTCTACCGGCCTGCGCTTTCCCCCGCCCAGCATTGACGTCTCCTTCGACCCGGCCGTGGAGGATGGCAAGATAATGGTCGGTTACGAGCACGCAGCTCCCCCCTCGCGGCCCGCCGCCGGGCCGGTCCGCCTCGCCAAACGCCGGGGGCGCTGGGCGTGGGCGCTGCGCATCGTCGGCACGATCCTCGTGGTCTCGCTCGTCGGCGTAGGCAGCCTCTTCGTCATGCGGCCGGAGACGAGGCCCAAGAACCTGACCTTTCCAATCGCCGTTCCCTCACTGCCCCAGGGGACGCTGCCGTCGCTCAACCTAGGCAAGTCCACCTACGTCACGCGAATCGAACTCTACGTCCGGCGCGAGCCGAGGGTTGGCTCCGAGGTCGTGGGGGTGGTCCCGCGCGGCGAGACGGTCCGCTTCGCCCCGTACAACATCGTGGAAGGCGACCCCGTGAGCGGCGAGGCGCGCTGGGTGGACATGACCCCGCTTGTCGGCTACTTCACCGGCAAGCACATGTACATCTGGTACGGCGGCCTCGAGCCATCCTCCTAACCCTAGCGCCTCCCTTCTGCACCCCTCACCGCACGTTCGCGCTGCATTGGCGGAGGTGGTGGGTGTATAATCGAAAACACTGGAACAAACTATGGAAGCCGATGTAAATCGCAAGCTCTACAATCGTCTTCGCTATATTGAGGGCCAGGCGCAGGGCCTCCAGCGTATGCTGATGGAGGGACGCCCCGGGGCCGACGTGCTCGTGCAGCTGCGGGCCTTGGAATCGGCCGCCAGC
>JAJZQK010000562.1 GCA_021847625.1 Chloroflexota bacterium | reverse complement strand
TTCCCTGCTTGCTGTTGGGCCGTCGGCCATCTACCTGGTAGGACTCGGCGTCTGCTATCTCTCAGGCGACTGGAGTCCGACGGCGGTGCTGCTGGCGCAGCAGTTAGCGATAGTCCTTTGCGTACTCCCCCTGGTGGCTGCGCTGAAGCCGCGCCTTCATTCCTTTCGACAGTGGTGGGAGGCCGCGGGCCTCGAGAACCGTGGGTACGGGTGGCCGACCTATGTCGGTTCGCTCGCTGGGGTGGCTAGCGAGCAGGTGAATCGCCTGGCTATAGCCTTCTGGCTGGACAACACGGCCGTCGGCTATTACGGATTGGCGATGAACCTAACCCAGCCGCTGAAGCTGATCCCTGCGGCTGTGGCTACCAGTTTCTTTCGAGAGTTCGCCCGGGTCAGTCGGATGCCGCCGAAGGTTCTCGCCTTGACGGCTGGGGCATGTGTAGGGTCGTTGCCCCTGGCTCTGGTGGCCTTCGGCTCCCCGCTAGAGGTAGTGTACTCTCGAGGTTTTTCAGGTGTGGGGCCGATGGCTCAGGTGGCCGCTTTCGGTGCCGTGCTATTCGGTTTGGGTGACCTGTTCAATCGGTTTTTGGGCGCTCATGGGGAAGGGCGGACTCTCCGCGACGTGGCCTTCCTGGTGGGAGCGGTGAATAGCGGTGGCTTCTTCCTCTTGGTGCCTTTCTGGGGAGCGTGGGGAGCCGTGGCAACCGCCGTGGCCGCCGGGGCGGTGTACCTGCTCTTCATGCTGGTTAGCTACAACCGCCGACATTTGGGGCTGGCGGCAACGGTCCGTGGCCCTGAAGAAGAGGCGCATTGTCCCTGAACTCGTGCGCTCGAGTCCCTGAGGAACAGCTGCAGATGAAGGCTCATGATCGTCGCAAGGTTCTGTTGGTAATGGGCACCCGGCCGGAGGTGATCAAACTGGCCCCGGTGTTGTTTGAACTTCAGAGTCGGCCCGATCGCTTTGTCTCGATCGTGTGCTCGACGGGCCAGCACCGACAGATGCTTGACCAGGCCATGGCTACCTTTCGCCTCAAGGCTCATTACGATCTGGACATCATGTCCCCTGATCAGAGCCTCGCTCAGACCACGGCCCGCGCGGTGGAGAGACTGTCCGCGGTGATCTCCAGAGAGCAGCCTGACGTCGTGCTGGTGCAGGGCGATACTACCACTGCCTTCTGCGGCGCTCTTGCTGCCTACTATCACCATGTGCGGGTGGGCCACGTTGAAGCCGGCCTGCGCACAGGTGACAAGTATGCTCCTTTCCCAGAAGAGGTCAACCGCCGTCTCGTTGGTCGGTTGGCCGATTACCATTTTGCCCCGACGGAGCGGGCCAAGAGTGCCCTGCTGGCTGAGGGAGTGACGGCAGCAAGGGTGCACGTGACGGGCAACACCGTCATAGATGCTCTGCTTTGGGTGCGAGAGAAGGTCCGACAGGCGCCTCCAGACCTGCCGGAAGGGCTCGAGGCGGCCCTGCATGGCAAGAAGCTGGTTCTGGTGACCGGCCACCGGAGAGAGAGCTTCGGAGATGCATTCGAGAACATTTGCCACGCGATCCGCAAGGTAGCGGACGAGTTTCTCGAAGTGGCATTCGTGTACCCGATGCATCTGAACCCGAATGTGAGAGTTCCCGTGAACCGCATTCTCGGCAACCATGAGCGAATCCACCTGCTCGAGCCCCTTTCTTATGGTGCTTTCATACGGCTGATGGATCGCGCAACTGTCGTCTTGACCGATTCGGGAGGTGTGCAGGAAGAGGCTCCTTCCCTCGGCAAACCGGTGCTGGTCATGCGAGAGATGACCGAACGGAGCGAGGGGATCGACGCTGGAAATGCGTTGCTGACTGGAGTCACGCAGGACGGGATTGTGAGCAGGCTCGTGAGCCTCTTGAGTAATTCGGAGATGGCCTCGCTGATGGCGGCTCGCAGAAACCCGTACGGTGACGGGAAAGCATCGATAAGAATCGTGGACATACTCGAAGATGTGGTTGGAACGGACGGAGAGTCAAAGACACCACTGAACTGCTGAGGGAGAAACTCATGGCTGTCGTGTTGGTGACTGGTGGTCGTGGTGCAGTTGGGACCCCGCTGGTAAGAGAACTGCGCACTCGCGGACACAAAGTGTGGGTGTGCGACCTGGCCCACGCCGAAGGCCCGAACTACCTTCGGTGCGACGTTGCAGACTACCGTCAACTGGCAAGGGTCTTCCGGGCTTCGGACTTCGAAATCGTCTACCACCTGGCAGCGGAGTTCGGCCGATGGAACGGTGAGGACTATTACGAGACGTTGTGGCAAACGAACGCCGTGGGTACCAAGAACATTCTTCGTCTTCAGGAAGAGCGCAAGTTTCGCCTGATCTTCGCCAGCAGCTCCGAGGTATATGGGGATTGGCAGGGCGTGATGGGCGAAGATGTTATGGTGCGCCACCCTATCAGGCAGATGAACGACTACGCCATATCCAAATGGGTTAATGAGCAACAGATCCTCAACTCCGCCGAGAGGTTCGGGACAGAGACGGTGCGTGTGCGCCTATTCAATACCTACGGCCCCGGGGAGTACTATTCCGAGTACCGTAGCGTGGTCTGCCAGTTCGTGTATCGGGCGTTGCACGATCTCCCATATATCGTCTACCTGGACCATCACCGCACCTCTTCGTATGTCGACGACACCGTGAGGACACTGGCGAACATCGTTGAGCGATTCAGACCCGGTCGGGTCTACAACATTGCCGGTAGCGAGTACCACGACATCAAGTCTCTATCCGACATGATCCTGGATTATCTGGGCAAAGACGACCATCTCGTGAAGTACGTTCCGATCGAAGCGCACAACACTCGGGACAAGCAGGCGGGCACGTCGATGGCAGTTCGCGATCTCGATCACCGCTGCACCATCCCCTTGAAGGTTGGAATCCCGCGTACTATCGCGTGGCAGAAGGAGGTCTATCGCTGTGAGTGAACCCTCTAGGCTCAAAATAGTCGTGATAGGAACGGGTTATGTTGGCCTCCCTACCGCGCTGCTACTTGCTTCGGCTGGTCACGAGGTGGTCGGAGTCGACATTGACGAGAATATCGTGCGGGCGATCAACGAGGGCGTGATGCTCATAAGGGAGGAGGAACTCCAGGCCATAATGGACCGACCATCGGTGCGCGCCAACCTCCGTGCTCAGTCGGAGCCGTGCGCAGCCGACGTGTTTGTCATCGCGGTCCCCACGCCCCTAGATCACCGGAAGAAGGTTGCCGACCTGCACCACGTGGTTCATGCCACCAGGTCCATCCTGCCCCACCTGCGGAAGGGCAGTCTGGTTGTCCTTGAGTCTACGGTCCCGCCGCTCACCTGTCGAGAAGTGATGACGCCGCTCATGGAGCAGACCGGCCTGAAAGTGGGGGAAGATGTTTAT
>JAJZQK010000561.1 GCA_021847625.1 Chloroflexota bacterium | reverse complement strand
CCCGTAGGGGCAGCCGCGCGTGGTGTAGAGGGTGTCGGCGATCGCGTAGCGTTCCCGCTGGAAGAGGTCCCGGCGGGGGAGGGGGAGCGCGGCCAGCGTGGGGTACTCCCGGGCCTGATAGAGGGGTTGCAGCCGGCCGGCCTGGGCGTCAGCTAGCACCTGCGGCCACAACCCCTCCGCCTCGCCCACCACCACCGCGTCCGCGTGCGCCGCCGCCTCCTCGGGGAGCGCGCTCACGTGCATGCCACCCAGCACGACTTTAATCCCGCGGGACCGATACCCGTCGGCGATCTCGTAGGCCCGGGGCGCGGTGCGAGTGGTGCTGCTGATACCCACAAGGTCGGCCGGCGTGTCCCAATCGAGAGAGGACACGTTTTCGTCGGTCAGGCTTATCTCCACGTCGGCGGGGCTAAGGCCCGCGAGGATGGCGAGGGCCATCGGCGGCGCGACGGAAGCCTTGCCCTTGAGCCCGAGCGGCTCTATCCGCGCGGGGGCGATCAGATGGACATGCATAGTTGGCCCTCCCTTAGATGGTGAGGTACCGGGCCAGACGGCGGCGTGCTGGCAGCAAGCAGCGGGTCGACGCTAACCCACCAAAGAGGCAATTCCATTATACGCCCGCGGCAAACCTCAGGCAAGGGCCGGTTCAGGGCCCGGGCGACGCCGTCGGCCTGCCTTCGGCCAAGGGGAGGCCAATCAGAAGCAGCCCCACCCGCCAACATGACGCTGCGGCAAGATCAGGGCCAGGGCCGCGCTGGTGCCGGCAGGCGGCGGGGTGCTACAATAGGCTTCGGCCGCCATGTCGGCCGCCGTGAGCACGCTCGAGGAGATGGGGAAGATGCCCGAGGACGCCGCCGCCCTGCGAAACCGCCTGGTGGGCGTGATGGTGCCGCTGATCACGCCCTTCGACGCCAACCTGGACGTCGATTGGGATGCCTACGACCGCCACGTGGAGTGGTTGCTGGCAGAGGGGGTGCGAGTGCTGCTGGCCGCCGACCTCGTGGGCGAGGTCTGGGCGCTGACCGTGGAGGAGAAGGCGCTGCTCTTCCAGCGGACGGCGCGGGTGGCCCGCGGCCGAGCCGTCGTGGTGGCCAAGATTTCCGAGCCCGCCCTGGGCAGCGCGGCGGCGCTCGCGATAATGGCCCGCGACGCGGGCGTCAACGCCGTCAAGGTGACGCTGCCGGCCGGCATCCGTCCTGCCGACGAGGAGACGCTCGCCTATCTTCTCCAGGCGGCGCTGCCGGCGGGCCTGCCATTTCTGGTGGAGACGAACGGCGACGACGTTTCGCTCGCGGTGCTCGACCGTCTGGCCGAGCGGCCCGACTTCGTCGGCGTGGAAGAGGCGGGCCAGAGCCTTGACCGTTTGCAGACGCTCGTCGATCGGTATGGTGCGGACGTGCCGGTCATTTGCGGCGCCGAGGACGTCTTGGGCTGGGCGCTCCTCTCTGGGGCGGCCGGCTTCATGACGGCCAGCCCCAACTTCGCGCCCCGCTTCATGGCCGAGCTGGCGAAGGCGGGGAGGGCCGGCGACGCTGTCCAGACGCTCGCCCTGTTCGGGCGCCTCCGCCGCTTCCGCGCCCTCTTGCGGGCCGACCTGGCGGCGGGACGACCCGTCTTCGCCTCCTACGCCAAGGCAGCGCTGGCCCTGCTGGGCCGTCCGGTGGGCCCCCCGCGCCCGCCCCTGCGCCCCCTCACCCGCGCCGAGACAACCACCCTCGCCGCCGTGCTGCAGGAGGAGCTGGGGATCGCCGTGGAGGGGTAGAGGGCGAGGCATTCGCTTGACCCCACGTCACCACCACCCGACCGCCCGCGAATGCCTCGCCCCCCGTCTGGTGATTTCCGTTAGAGGCCGATGGCGACTGTCTTCACTTCGAGGAAGGACTCGATCCCCTCGGCGCCGTTCTCGCGACCGAGACCGCTCTCCTTGATCCCGCCGAACGGGGTGTGGGGGCCGAAGGGCCGGATCTCGTTCACGCCCACCATGCCGTACTCCAGACCCTCCGCCACGCGGAAGGCGCGGCCAACGTCGCGGGTGAAGAAGTAGGCGGCCAGACCATAGGGGGTGTCGTTGGCGATGTGCAGCGCCTCTGCCTCGGCGTCGAAGCCCATGATCGGCAGCACCGGGCCGAACGTCTCCTCGCGCATGATGCGCATGCCCAGGTCTACGTTCGTCAGCACCGTCGGCTCGTAGAAGAAGCCGCGCAGGTTGCCGTTCAGCTTGGCCGGGCGGCCCCCGGCGGCGGCTCGCGCGCCCTTGGCCAGGGCGTCCGCGACGTGCTCGCTCACCTTGGCGAAGCCGCGTTCGTCGATCAGCGGGCCGACCTCCACGCCGGGCTCCATGCCGTCGCCCAGCCGCGTGCGGCGGGCGAGGTCGGCGACCCGCTCCGTGAACTCGCCCACCACCGACTGCTCCACCAGCACTCGGTTGGTGCTCACGCAGACCTGGCCGCAGTTGCCGAAGCCCGACGAGGTGACCGCCTTGGCGGCCTGGGCGAGGTCGGCGTCGGCGAAGACCAGGAACGGGGCCTGGCCGCCCAGTTCGAGGGAGATGCGCTTGACGGTGCCGGCGGCCAGCGCCAGCAATTGCTTGCCGACCTCCGTCGAGCCGGTGAAGGTGATCTTGCGCACGAGCGGGTTCGTCGCCAGCTCCTCGCCGATGCCGGCCGAGTCGGTGCCGGTGACGAGGTTGACGACGCCGCCGGGGAAGCCGACCTCGGCCAGCACCTTGAACATCTCCACGGCGATCAGCGAGGTCGCCCGGGCGGGACGGAGGACGACGGTGCAGCCGGCGGCAAGGGCAGGGCCCAGCTTGCGGGCCACCAGGCTGGCGGGGAAGTTCCAGGGGACGATGGCCCCCACCACGCCGACGGGCTGGCGGAGAGTGAGGATGCGATGGTTGGGCGTGGCCGGGGGGATGATCCGGCCGTACAGCCGCCGGGCCTCCTCGGCGTTCCAGATTAAGAAGGCGGCCGCGGTGTCGATCTCCGAACGCGCGTCGGCCAGCGGTTTGCCGTTTTCTTTCGTCAGCACGACGGCCAGCTCCTCGCGGCGGGCCGTGAGGAGGGCGGCGGCGCGGTGCAGGAGCTGCGCCCGCTCCCCCGCGGGCTCGGCCGACCAGGCCGGCAGGGCACGATGGGCCGCCTCGATGGCCACCCGCGTCTCGGCCCGGCCGCCGTCGGCAGCCTCGCCCACCGGTTCGAGGGTGGCGGGGTTCTTCACGACGTAGCTGCGGCCGTCCTCGGCGGCCACCCATTCCCCATCTATAAACATCTGAGCCGTTGGCAAAGCGGTTTGGACCATTGAAAAGGATTCCTCCTTGGTTATCGTCTTTGGGCGTCTGACAGGGCCAGACTAAGGACTCTCTCGACAGGTAAAAGTAAACTCAGCTAATCACTACTTAGA
>JAJZQK010000560.1 GCA_021847625.1 Chloroflexota bacterium | reverse complement strand
AAAGGCCGGCATCGCCTGCGGGCTTGGCCAGCCCACGGATTGGCAAGCGCGGGCGGAGGAACTCGACTATCTTCTGGCGCGTGCCCAGCGCGATATGGAGCAGCCTCGTGACGTGAATGCCAAGTTCCGGTTCATCGACCGCTGCCGTAAGGTCCGTGTCCTACGATGGCCCTTCTTAGTGGGCCGTTGGGCATTGCGCCGCCCTCGGCGCGCGTCCCCTGCCCGGGGAAAGGCACGCCGTTGAATCCGGAGGGCAGACGAGTTTCACGACGGGGCGTAATTCTCCTTGGACCGCGCGCCCGGGTCGCCATTGTTAGACTGCGTGCAACCCCTCCGGCCGCCGGACGAGCCTTTGACAGCATTTTTGGGCGCTGCTATAATTGCCGCCGTTCGGCGGCCCCAGGCCGTAACCGGACCTTGCCGCCAGACGTTCCATGGGTGTGGTCGGCCGGGTCTGGCGCGGCTTGTGGAACGTGCGCCGGGACAGTCCCGCCGACCTGGCAAGGCTGCCGTCCATAGTCTCATCTGCAGGTGACCGATCGGCGGAATGGCGATCGCTCTATTGGCTGACATCCGGCGCTAAGCCGCCCGGTGAGCGCTAATGAGGGGGCCATCCTTGTTTGGTCCTTGTTCGGGATGACGGCCGTTGTCGGTCGGCGGTGAGAAGAGGGACGCCAGAGATGGGAGGGATGCGAGCTTGGCCGATGGCAGCAGTTCCGAGGTGGCCGCGCCGCGTGAAGTAGACGTGGCGGGCCGCATGCGCGAGGTCAGAGAAGCTGTGTCTTCGGGCCGGCTCGCACTGCCGCCCGTGCCCAGTCCGTTACCCGACGGGATCACCCGGGCCTCCGATGGGGTGCTCGGTCAGAGAGACGCGGTCTCTGGCGAATACCCATCCTTTGCCGAGCGTCGCCGGGGCATCTCCCGCGCCGAGTTGTCGGCCCTGCGCAAGCGGACCCGCGAGGTGGCGAGGGGCGTAACCTTCAAGGAGTTTGATTTCCCTTCCACCGTTCCTATCGCCGGGCCTGTCTTTAGCCTCTTTCGCAGAGCCTGGAACGGTGTATCCACCCGCTGGTACGTTAAGTACGCCCTCGCTCAGCAGACCCAGTTCAACTCCGCCACCGCGAACGTGCTAAACGACCTTACCCGCCTCTTATCTGTCCAGCAGGACATGATCGAGAAACTCCAGATGGAGGTCGAAGACCTGCGGGCAGAACTCGAGGCGGCGCGAACACCGAGGGCCCCTCTCGGCCAGGATATGGCAGAGTCTGAGGGGGCTACGGGGGGCAGACCCGGGCCTCATTTGGGAGCACAGTGATGTCGCCTCTCCGGCTGGCAGACGGTGACGGTAGTGTGGTTGGCCCGGCGCCTGCCGTCGGGTCTAGCGTGTGGTGACCATGCGCATTGCCCTGGATATTCGCTGCCTGCAGACCGCCCAATCCCGGAACAGAGGGATCGGCTTCTATACCGAAGAGCTGGTGCGCGCGCTACTGGAGGTCGACACTGGCAACGAGTATCTCCTGCTGTTGGACGCCAGCCTGCCGAAGCCGGGCCTGCTGGCGGCTCTACAGAAAACCGCCCGCTGGTGCAGCCTGCTCCTCGATCCCCCCACGGTCCGCGATGTTCCCAGCCCCGAGGAATACGACGAGAACGCGGAGTTCCGTTACGGCAGCTACCTGGAGGCTACCCTCCTGCGCGAGAAGGCGGACCTGCTTCACGTCGCCAGCCCGTTCGAATGGGAACTGTATACGCCCGTGCGATTCCGTTCCCTGCCGGTGGTGGCGACGCTGTTCGACCTAATCCCGTTGGTTCTCAGGGACCGTTATCTCGACGTGATGCCCCCCGCGATGCAGGACAGGTACTACTGGACCTGCGCCGGCCTGGCCACCGTTGACCGGATCGTCACTATCTCGGAGTGCTCCAAGGCCGATGCCTGCCGTCACTTGCGCGTTGCGCCGGAGAAGGTTGACGTGGTCCATGCGTCAACAAAGGATTGCTACAGGCCCGTGACGGACGGCGGCAAGCTGGAGAAGATCCGCAAACAGTACCACCTCGAGCAAGGTTTCGTGCTCTGCACGGGAGGCATCGACTACCGCAAGAACATGGAGCGGGTCATCGAGGCCTTCAGTCTGCTGCCGGCACCGCTTCGCGAACGACACGAACTCGTCATCGCCTGTCGTGTGCGGCCCGAAGAGGCTCGTCCTTTTCGGGATCTGGCGACGTCACTTGGCGTCGCCGACCGTTTGCTGCTAACAGACTACGTGAGTGACGATACGCTTGCCACGCTGTACAGCGCGGCCGACGCGTTCGTATTTCCATCGCTGTACGAGGGCTTTGGCCTGCCGGTTCTCGAGGCGCTGCGGTGCGGTGCGCCGACTGTTACGTCAAACACATCATCGCTCCCCGAGGTGGCCGGGGACGCTGCACTACTTGTAGACCCCTATTCCGCCCGCGAAATCGCGGATGGGCTGGCCAGCATTCTGACGGATGCAGACCTCAGGGGCAAGCTTCGCGCGAAGGGATTGGAGCAGGCGGAGAGGTTCTCTTGGGCCGAGGTCGCCGAGGCCACGGTCTCCGCTTACCGAGCCGCGGTGGCCTCGCGCCAAGTGGGTCCGACCGGTCTCCCCGGAAAGAAGAAACGTCGCCTGGCATTCTTCAGCCCCCTCAGCCCCCAGAGATCCGGCATCAGCGAGGCAAGCGAGGACCTTCTGCCCTATTTGGCTGAGCACGCAGATGTCGACATCTTCGTGGACGGGTATGCCCCTACCAACGCCATGGTCACCGGAAGGTTCCCGATCTTCGACGGCAGCCAGTTCGAGGACGTTCTGGTCGAACGAGGATACGATAATACTGTCTATGAGATGGGCAACAGCGCGTACCACGAGTACATGTACCCCATTCTGCTCAAGCACCCAGGCATCGTCGTAATGCACGACGTGGTCCTGCACGGGCTCATGTATCATATGACCGTAGATCGCGGACAGCCCGCCAAGTATGTCGAGGAAATGGAGTTCTGCTACGGGGAGGGGGGTAGGAAGGAGGCCCAGCGGATACTCAAGGAGGGTCTCACTCTAGAAAAGCGCTACGGCCTTGCCCTGAACAGACGGGTGCTCTCTGCTGCCACGGGAGTGGTCGTTCATAGCGAGTGGGCCCAACGGGAGTTGGAGAAGCTGGACCTGGGCGTTCCCGTGGTCCGGGTCTGCCTTGGCGTGCCTGCCGACGAGCAAGACGTGTCGCCGGCGGAGAGGATGGCCATTAGGTCCCGTTTGGGGATTTCGCGGCGTGCCTCGTTCGTTGTCGCGTCTTTTGGGTTGGTGGCGTTGACCAAGAGGCCGGAGGTTCTCGTGCGAGCCTTCGCGCGGGTGCTTAGTAAGCATCCGTCAGCCCTACTGGTCCTAGTGGGCGAT
>JAJZQK010000559.1 GCA_021847625.1 Chloroflexota bacterium | reverse complement strand
GTCGTCGGCGCAGTTTATGATCCTGGGCTTGCCGTAGGTGGACAGGCGCATGGCCTGAGCCTTATAGAACTCGGGGTTTGGGAACGACGCCAGCTTCCGGAGATCCGTTAGCAGGCTGGGCGGGAGGCCGGCCTTGGGGATGGTGAGCATGTTCCGATAGGTCAGCACGATTTCCGTAGGCAGGCGCGGCCCACCACGCTCGCTGGCTGCGTGAGCCCGCCCTTCCCTGCTGGCTGGAGTCGGCGATGACCGTGCATCGGCCGTGGCTTCTTCCTCACCTTCGGCCAAGCGTTCGAAGGCGATGTCCAGTTCGGCGGGGCCGAGCCTCTTGACAGCAGATAGAAAGGCCCATTGATCTGGGTATGGCCGGAGAGCGCGGTCCACGAAAACCGAGTTACCCAAGTCACGGAGTCGTTTCTGCAAAGGCAGGGCGATGAGGTTGCCGAATCCGCCGCGCGGCAAGGTGTCTTGACTAGGGAACAAGCGGTCGAAGGCGTCAAGGGTAGAGTGATAGGCCCTCTCCATCGACGCGGAAAGGAGCATGCTACCCAATCGGCGCGCCGTGGCGGCGGCAACCGGGCGATCGAAGAAGACCCAGACGTGCCCGCCATTGCCCGACCTCGATCGCTCCAGCACGGCCGGCACACCGCTCTCGTCACAGACGTCCAGGAGAACAGCGGCGTTATCTGCCCACTCCTCGCTATCTAGGTCCATGGCCAAGAACCAGCATGTGTCGTCCTTTAGCAGAGGGTAGATGCCGACGGTGTGCTTCCCCGAGAGGTGGCCGTGGATGACGGCGTCGGTGAAGGGAAGAAGGTCGCGGTTGGGACAGTGGGCGCACTTGACGGCCGGCTTTCGACATAGACTACGGTCCCGCTCGTTTCGGCAGGCTGGGGCGTAGCCGGACTTCTCTCCGGTGCGGCTTTCCCACCGCACGGCATAGACGTCATCCCGACCACGGAAGAGGGAACCGAATAGGGCGATTTTGTCGGCGGCCGCGGACGAGGCGGTCACGGCCGCTGGGCCTCCGCTGGTCGGCTGGGCCGCTGGCAGGACCGCATGGTCATCCGGTCTCGAGTGAGCGTCGGCGGTGTGCTCGGATCCACCGCCCGCCTCCTGGCCGACAGCGCGCTCCAATCCCAGACGAACCTTCAGTTGGGCGTTTTCTTCTCGCAGCCGCTCGATCTCGGCCAAGGCCCATTTCAGCCGCGCCTTCTCCGTCTGGCCCGCAGGCCTTTCGCCGGTCAGTTGTGCCTTCACGACCTCTCCGAGCGCTTTCCGAACCCTTCCCGAGCTTCTTCCAAGCTCTCCCGAACGGTTGCTTCAGCCTCGTGCACTGATGTTCCTGCTCCGGGCCCCCCCCCTGGATCGGCAAGCGGATGGTGCTAAACAGCGCCGACCGGTCCATCGCCATCCCTGACCCGGCCGTGCGCGGGCGGTTCGCCTTTGTCGACGTGTGGCCTGACCTTGAGGTGGCGGCGGCGCAACGGTTCAACCCGGAGCTGCGGGCGTACTACGAGGAGAAGAGAGCCCAGGGCAAGCATTCAATGGTGGTCACCGACGCCGTTGCTCGCCGCCTAGTGCACATGATCTACTCCGTCTGGAGCCAAAACCGACCGTTTGCCCCAGACTACCGCTGGACTCCTCCCGGTTCATCCCAACGAGACTAAGGTCCTTTTTCACTTGTCAAGGTCCATCGTGCTGTTGACTTTTCATAGCACGTCTTTTCGGTGTCGGCGGCTCACGCCGAGAACTTCCTCTCCGCCAACCGGCCGGGCGTCAGCGAGATCGGCCTGGAGCTGCGGCCGGGAGGCGTGGTCGGCGCCGTGCCGCTCCGCGCGCCTGACACGCGGCGGGTGGCCGGTGCGATCGTCGTCCGCCCGCGTTTCGGGTGGGGTGGCATCGGCCAAGTGCTTCGAGAGATAGGCTGGTCCGCCTCCCCCACTCTCCTGGAGATGCCGCTGGTCCCCGGCGCCGCCCGTGAGGTGCCGCCTTCCGCCTGGTGGAGGAGGTGCGCCAGTCGCCGCTCGGCCAGGTCTTGTGAAGCAGGTATGTGAGCGAGCAGATGGTGCGGGGGGGGGGCGTTCTATCAGCTGCCGTGCCGTTTTCCGGAGTTGGGCCCGGACGCGCTGCTGCGGGCGTACTTGCGGTGGGGGGTCGAGCGAGTCTACCGGTCCTTGATTCCTTTTCGGGGTCGTGGATATGGTCGCAAGGCGGCTGGCGGCGGTGGCGGTGGGGCTGTTGTTCGAACTCCGGGACGTGCCGGTGCGGGCACCCGACCGGCGCACGGTGGACCGCATCACGCTGTGTGCGCGCGGGTTCGGGGGCGACGTCCGGAGCGGGCGGGAGGCGGAGACAGTCATCCCTATCCAATGGTCGTCGGAGGCCTCCCAGCGGCTAACCGGAAGCCGACCGGGCCTATCAAGCGGTCCGCCGCAGTGATGGCTTGTCCAAGGTCAGGTCCCACTGGAGACGACATCTCGGCCAACCAGCATGTTCAAACGACAAAGTCCCCTGCGCCAGCTCTTTTTGCTTCCGTGGCGCCGCCTTCAGTGTCGTGACCTTCACTTTTCGCAAGAACCGGATAGCACGGCAGCAGGAGACGCAGCATACATAACGAATACGAGGCCATGATACTGCCGGCAGTACTGAGGGTGAACTTAGATGGGCCGGTCATTGGCCTCGAGCCTTGGGTTTCGTCATCAAGCGAGAAGCCCGGCACGGGACTCTCTACGCTTACCCCGGGGTCAGACAGCGAATCGAGATTCCAAAACACGGGGTGGTGAAGGAGTACCTCTTGGACCATGTGAAAGCGGCCATTGAGGAGAGGCTAGCGATCGGTGACTGCTCGGTGGAGGAGGAGTAGGTGGTCGTGAGTACCGTCAAGACAGCACTAGACTACGAAGTCACGCTGCGCTTCAAGGAAGGCAACTGGATCTCTGAGATTCTGGATCTTCCAGGCGCGATCATCCAGGGTCGCACCGCCTCGACGGCCGTGCGGAAATGTCTCGACGTGGCTGAGGACTGGATCGAATCCGCCCAGGAGGATGGGGTTCAGATTCCTGAACCCTTTGACAGCTCCATCGGGAAGTTCAGCGGCAAATTCGTCCTTAGAGTACCGCGTTCTCTTCACCGGCAACTGGCCATGCGTGCTCGGGCTGAGGGCGTCAGCATGAACCAGCTGTGCTCTGTCCTGCTCCAGAAGGCGTTGTCGGAGGAGAAAACCTTTAACGCAACTCACGTGTGGTTTAGCAATCCTCCAACTAGTTTGCAGCTTGGCGCTGGAGAGAACCTCGAACCAACTGATCGGCTGGGGCTCACCCGTGGGTCAGTTGAGAGCACCGATTTCGTTCACCTCGTAAGTCGATTTTGCACTACTAATCGACTCGGAGCGTATTCGCGTGT
>JAJZQK010000558.1 GCA_021847625.1 Chloroflexota bacterium | reverse complement strand
AGGCATTCCAGAGCAAGTCGCGGCTGGGTACCGCTGGGCAGAGCGAATTCGCCCCAAATGGGTGACAACGCGGCACATATTTGGAAAGGAGACGGCAGATGCCAATTGTCAGAGTAACCTGGTGGCAGGGAAGGACGCACGACGAGAAGGCGCAGGTGGCAAAGGGGATCACCGAGGTAATGGAAGCGCTGGGGATTCCTCGCCAAGCGACTCAGGTAGTGTTCGAGGATGTTGCCAAGGATAGCTGGGCGAGGGGAGGGACGCTAGTCTCCGACGCCGATTGACGTCCCCAACCGCCGGTGATATATATTGAGCAATTGGACGGATAGAAGGCAGCGCGAGCTGCAGGCCCCACGTAATTCGGTAGGGAGGTACACAAGGTCATGGTACCCGTGGAAATGCTCGCCGACACGCCAATGTTCAAGGGCTTGCCCAAGAGCCATCTTGAGGAGATAGCCGAGATTTCGCACAAGGTCCAGTACGGACAGGGCGAGACGATCTTCCTCGAGGGGCAACGTGCGGACACGCTGTACGTGTTGCTGGAAGGTAAGATCGCCCTCGACATGAAGATCAACCTAGGGCCGAACCATCAGCCCAAGCCCACTACCATCGACATTCTGTCGCCGGGGGATTCCTTCGGTTGGTCGGCCCTCGTAGAACCGCACGTCCTGACCTCCTCGGCCCGCACCATCAAGGCTTCATCGGTCATCGCGGTTGACGGCGTGGGCTTGCGTGAGTTCATGGCCGAAGACTGCAGTCTGGGTTTCGTAATCCTCCAAAGGCTGAGCGTGGTTATCAGCCGGCGTTTGCGCGAGGCGCGCGAACAGATGATTGGCGAACGCGGCCTCGCGCTCATATACGAATCGCTGCGTGACAGTTGTTAGGGCACCAGCAGGACCTTTCCGGCTCTGCGCTCAATGGTGGCGGCAAAGCCCTCGGCAAAGTCGGCGAGGGGTAGCTTGTGCGTGATGGCCGGGGCCGTGGGGATGGCTCCACGGCCCACCAGCGGCACGACGCGTTCCCACGTGCGGTACATCTCGCGACCGTGGAACCCCCTGACGACCAGTTCCTTGAGGATCACCTCCGAGGCCAGATCCAGCTCAATCTTCTGCGAGGGGAGGCCAATCAGCAGCATCGTGCCTCCCTTGCGGAGGATGTGCAGACCCTGCCGCACGGCCTCCACGTTGCCGCTGCTTTCGAGGACGATGTCGACCCCCAGCCCACCTGTCAGACCCCAGATTTCCTGCTCGACGTCGACCTTCTCCGGGTTAAGGCAGACCGTGGCACCCATCTCGGCCGCCAGCCCCAGCCTGAACTTGCTGCGGTTGGTGGCAATGACCTCCGCCGCCCCCAACGCTCGCGCCCCGGCGACGGCGAAGAGGCCGATCGGCCCTGCGCCAAGGATCGCGACCCTGGCCCCGGCCACGTCTTGGTCCAGCAGCGGCCGCACGCCGCAACCCAGCGGCTCGAGGACGGCCGCTGCTTCCGCCGGGAAGCCCTCCGGCAACCGGTAGGTACCGGCAGCCGGGACGACCATTTCCTCGGCGAAGCAGCCGTGGAAATCACGGCCGACGATCTTCAGGTTGCGGCAGATATGCTGCTTGCCGATGCGACAGAGGTAACAGTCTCCGCAGGGGATGTGCGTTTCCCCGGCCACGCGGTCCCCCGGGCGCAGATTGCGCACGCCGGGGCCGACCTCGGTCACCGTTCCGCAATACTCGTGGCCCAGAATCAAGGGCAGCTTGGGATTGGCCTTCGCTATGCGCGGCGCCCAGTTGTACATGTGCACATCCGAGCCGCAAATAGCCGCCAGCTCTATCTTCACGCGAACCTCGCCCTCCGCCGGATCGCGCAGATCCATCTCGGTCAACTTGGCGCCCGGTCCCGGTTCAACCTTGACGACGGCTTTCATCGTGTATAACTCCAAGACTTGCTTTAATCTACAGGGGAGGCTGGCGCTTGTGCCAGTCCGTGCTGGACTCGTAAGCGTGCGCCAACGTCAGCAAGGTGGACTCGTCGAAGGCCCTGCCCACGAGATGCACGCCTATCGGCAGATCAGTCGCCGTGAAACCACAGGGGACGGAGATAGCCGGCAGACCGGTGAGGTTGATGGGCGACGTGAAGCGGTTGTACGCGCTCCTCACCTCTATAGTCTCACCCTTGATCGTGACCGTTTCGGCGCCAATGGGGGCGGCAACGGTCGGCATCGTCGGCGTGACGATGGCGTCGACTCGCCCCAGGGCTTCCTCGAAATCCCGCCTGATGATATTGCGACCTCGCTGGGCGTTGACGTACTGGGTAGCCAAAGCCGTGAGACCAACCTCCAGCCTCGCCCGCACGTCCGCGCCGTAATCCTCCGGCCTAGTCAGCAACCACTGCTCGTGGAAGGCGGCCGCCTCGCTGTGAATGATCGGGGGGAAGACGTTCGGGGCGTAGTCGATGTGCGGCAGGGAAATCGGTTCCACTTCCACGCCAAGCCGCTCGAAAGCCAAGGTGACCTCCCGTACAGCCGTGTCCACCTCTTCGTCGATGCCCGTGAAGAAGAACTCGCGCGGCATGCCGATGCGCAGGCCCTTGACCTCCTTGCCGATAGCCTCCCGGAATTGGGGAACCGGCACGTCGGCACTGCTGGCATCCGCCGGGTCGTAGCCGGCGATGGCGTCCATGACGATCGCCGCGTCCTCGACGTTCCTGGTGATCGGCCCCGTGTGATCGAGGGACCAGGCGAGAACGATCACCCCGGCCTTACTGACTCTGCCGAACGTGGGCTTCAGGCCGACGATGCCGCATAGGGAAGCAGGAATGCGGATGGAGCCACCGGTATCCGTCCCCGTCGCCGCCGCACAGAGCGAGGCAGCCACCGCTGCCCCGGACCCTCCAGATGAGCCGCCGGGCACGCGCGACGTGTCCCAGGGGTTGCGCGTAGGGCCGTAGTGAGGGTTGTTCGTGGTGACCCCAAAGGCGAACTCATGGAGATTCGTCTTGCCGAGGATAACCGCCCCGGCCTCTCTGAACTTGCGAGTAACCGTAGAGTCGGACTGCGAAACGTAGTCCGCGAGGATCTTCGAGGAGGCGGTCGTCCGGCTGCCGGCCGTCTCGAATATGTCCTTGAGGCCGATGGGTATCCCGTGCAGCGGCCCTCGGTAGTCGCCCTTGCGAATCGACTGCTCGGCTTCCTTCGCCGCCTGCCGGGCCTCGTCGCGGAGGATGGTGACGAAGCAGTTGAGGGTCGGCTCGTATCTGTCGATACGCGCCAGCATGCTGTCCAAGACCTCGACGGGCGAGACCTCGCGCGAGCGGATGAGACCGGCGAGTTGGCCCACCGTCAACAAGCACAGATCGTCGCCTTTCATCTCACCCGCTCCTTGCCGGCCCGAAACGCGACTGCCGGCTGCTCCTGACTCAGATCCA
>JAJZQK010000557.1 GCA_021847625.1 Chloroflexota bacterium | reverse complement strand
GTTGGATCTCATGGCGCTGTTCGAGGCCGCGGGGGTCAAGTTCGTCTCGCTCCGCGACAACATCGACACCTCCGGCCCGGTCGGCCGCTTCATCCTGCACATCCTGGGCGCCATCGCGGAGCTCGAACGTGGCATCACCGCCGAGCGGGTGGCCGAGGACATGAAGCTGCGCGCGAAGCGGGGTAAATGGAACGGTGGTCTGGCCCCCTATGGCCGGCGGATGGAGGACGGCCAGTTGAAGGTCGTGGCTGAGGAGGCGGCGGTCCTGCACCAGATGCGCAAGCTCCTGCTGGAGCTTCGCAGTTGGCGTGGCGTGGCCATCGCCCTCAATCGCGCCGGCCTGCGGACGCGCGGTTGGGAGCCGCTCGAGCGCGACGGGCGCGTCATCCGCAAGGGCCACGCCCCCGAGGAGTGGACCCCGACTTCGGTCAAACGCGTCCTGCTCCAGCCGATCAACGCGGGGACGCTGGTCTACAACCGGCGGACGGTCAAGGGCAAGACGTCAGTCCCACGACCGGCCGAGGAGCACGTGGTCGTGGAGAGCTTCTGCGATCCGATCTTCAGCCGAGAGGAGATGGACGAGCTCCTCCGGGTGGCAGCGGAGATCGAGGGCACACCACCCCGGCGGACGAGTAGCCAGCACCTGCTCTCGGGCCTCGTGGAATGCACCTGCGGGACGAAGATGTACGGGGTGAACGGCTACGTGAACAGCAAGTCGGGACGCTACTGTGTCCGGTACTACCGCTGCCGGCGGGCGAGCCACAAGGGGACGTGTTCGGCGAAACAGATTCCGGCAGCGGTGATCGAGCCTGTGGTCGTGGAGGAGCTGCGCAAGCTCGGGCTGGACCGGGAGCGCTTGCGGATGCTTGCGGGTGAGGCGCAGGAGACGTTCCAGGCGGGGCTGCGTCCGCTGTTGGAGCGGCGCGAGGGGATAGTCCGGGAGGTGGAGCGGGTGCGGAGTAGGATCGAGTCGCTTCTCGAGCTTGCCGAGGACCGCCTGATCAGCAAGCAGGAGTTCGCTGCCCGGCGGGCGTGCCTGGAGAGCGAGCGGGCAGACTTGGAGGCCCAGTTGGCGACGATCGAGGCCGAAATGATGGCACGTGCCGCCTCGGCCATCGACATCGAGGGGACGGTCCGCGGTCTGCGCCATCTTGGCGACGTCTTCGACGAGCTGGAGGACACGAGCGATCGGCGTCGGCTCCTCGCAAGCTGCCTCGATCGTGTGGTGGTGCGGCGCGGCGCGCTCGACCTGCACGTGCTGGCCCACCCGCTGATCCTGTCGTCGGTCGAACCGAAGAGCGCGCTCAATCCTCTCGGAAAAGACGACTTCACGGCTACGGAGGAGGCGCTTCCGGGCGGAACTGGAGGGGGATCCCGGTTCGAGTCGAGCCGCGGAAGCGTGCGAGTGTTGGGTGTTGGCAAGTGCACGGGTGTCCGTGCGGGTACTTCGGCCACCCTACCAAGGAATGCACTTGCTCCAACGCGATGGTCAGTCGCTACCAGAAGCGCATCTCGGGACCCTTGCTCGACCGCATTGATATTCACGTCGAGGTGCCGCCGGTAGAGTTCGAGAAGCTGGCCGACGAGAGGGTCGCCGAGCCGTCGATGGCCGTGCGGGGACGCGTGGAGGCGGCGCGAACCGTGCAGCGCGGGCGCTTCGGCGGGACGCACCTCGTCTGCAACGCGGAGATGGGGCCGGCCCAAGTGCGCGAGTTCTGCCGGGTGGAGGGGCCTGCCTCGGCCCTCTTACGGGCGGCGATGAATCAGCTCCACCTCTCGGCCCGCGCCTACCACCGCACCCTGAAGTTGGCCCGCACCATCGCCGACCTGGCCGGCGCCGAGACCATCAGTCCGGCGCACGTGGCCGAGGCTATTCAGTACAGGCCGCGGAACAGAGGATAGGCTGCCGTGCGATTTTCCACCTGCATCGTTGCGGTGACGGATTGGTAGATGGCGCAAAACGGACTCCTCACTCAACTTCGCAGCGTTCCTCGCGTGAGGGGCCTTCCCTGGGCACGGCAAGCCGCCATGGCAGCGGCTATGCTCATACTCTTCGCCTCCACGCTGTATGTCTACTACCACGCGGCCCAGACGATCCCCAGGAACGCGGACAACGCAAGCATAGCCTTGGAAGGGCAAGACCTGCTCGCGGGCAACTGGAATCTGAGTGGCTGGAGCCTTCCCCCGGACACATTCTGGCTGACGGACATTCCGTTCTATGCACTGGGCGCCCGTCTGTTTGGCCTTGGTCCCTTCCTTATGGATGCCGTGCCGGCGTTCATCCATGGACTTGCGGTGGCTTGCACGGTGTGGCTAGCCCTGCGGCCATATCGCGGGTGGGCGGCGATTGTGGCAGGTGCGAGCTCTTTTGCCCTGGCGGGAATCCCCTCCGCTCAGACGGGAACGCCCCTCGTCCTCTACGTCCTGATGGGCCCCATCCACATGGGCACGATTCTCGCGGCGCTACTGGCGTTGGGCCTGCTGGAGTCGTCTCTCTCCCGTCTTCTCGCCAAGCCTAGACCTAGCCGCCCGGGAACCGTGCTGATGATCGGCCTCGGCGTTCTCTTGATGGCGATGTCGGTGGCGGGCGACCCGTTTGCAGTCTGGGTGTTTCTCCTACCGATGGCCGTCGGCGGAGTCATATTGTTGCTGAGGGACGAGGATTGGCGACGGGGTGTCCTTACCCTCGGTCTGGTGGCAGTCTCCTTTGCGGTAGCTCAGTGCGCTCTCTATGCCGTCGCTACCTCCGGTGGCTTCTACGCCAATAAGGTTGACGCCGTCTTTGTTCCCTTCGCCACGCTGACCCAGAATCTGAAGGTGGCCGTTCAAGGGCTACTCTGCATCTTCGGCGCCGACTTCTTCGGCCAGCGGTTCACCAAACTCGAGACGTTGCTGCTGCTCGGCCACGCGGCGTTGCTTTGCTTCGTCCTGTTCGCCGTGTGGCGGGCTTTGGGCGGCCGAAGCACAGACGGGAAAACGCACGATTGGCTGGCTACGGTTCTCGCGGTGGCTTTTGTGGTGGATTTCGCCGCTTACGCGCTGAGCACCAACGCGTCGAGTCTGGGCATGAACCGGTACCTTCTGCCGTTGCCGTTCGTCGGCGCCGTGCTCGGCGGCAGGATGCTGGCGGCTTGGTTTCAATCAAGCAATAGAGACCGCTACAAGGCGTCAATCCTGGTCGGACTGGCCGTGGCTCTCGTATGCACCAGCCTCTCATTCCGCCCGATCCTCGAGCGCAACGTTGCCAGCTTGCCGGAACGTGACCTGGGCAACTGGCTGGCAGCCCAGGGGCTGTACCACGGCTTTGGCCCGTTTTGGGATGCTTCCATTGTCACCGTTGCGTCGAAGGGGACTGTCGCCGTCCGGCCGCTCATAGCCGACGACAACTACCTCGCGCCATTTCGCTGGCACTCGACACAGGCCT
>JAJZQK010000556.1 GCA_021847625.1 Chloroflexota bacterium | reverse complement strand
TCACGCACTGTTGCCAGAGTGATTTCCGTGCTGGATCACCTACGTCAGCCCGCGACCCCGACCGCCGAGCTTCCCGTCAGCCCGCGACCACACCCTGCGCGCATGGCTGCCGAGAAGACACAACTCCCAGAGGATCCCAACCTGGGCTCCAATTGGGCGGTGTCGCCCGAATGGATCGTGCAACTCAAGGGGATATACACCGCGAGGAGCTGGGATCTGCAAACCAAGCGCACGGTGTACGACCCATCGCAGGATCCGGACCATTTACCAGGAGACCTCACCACGCTAGTTGGCAAGGACATATTCGTGGAGGTCGGCGATGGCCTGCCCGCGGGAGTCATGGTCTGGGACGCGGACAACGGGTTGCGACCGTTGATAAGGTGGTACGGCGACGCATCCCGCGGAGCCGGCAACTTCACCACCGACGGCAAGGACATGGTGTGGACCTACGTTCAAGGCGCGGACCACGGCGACGGCACGTACGATACCATGTCCGTGATGACTGCCCCGTACACGACCGACGCTGCTCAAGCGCAGGCCACCTCGCGACGATTGCGCTCGGATGTGAAGGGCTTCGACCCGTACCTGTGGGCGGTGGGTTGCGGATACGCTGCACGTGGTGTGAGTCTGCCGAGCCCCTTGAACAACGCACTATTCATTGTGCGGCGATCCGATGGTGTGTCGTGGCTTCTTCCAGGCAGCCTCGATGCGCCGAGGCTTGATTGGGGGATTCCTATCGGTGCGACCTGCGATGAGCTGTTCACCACCGTGGATACGGCGGATCGAGTCACGCAAGTTGCCCGGATCCGTCTCGACTCGCTCGGCCCGGGCACGCCGCCGGATTGACGGCCGCTTCACTCCACTCCGCCACATTGCCGGCGCCGCCGCTTTCCGCTACCTTCTATCCCTCCGGCAGCCCGACCAAGGGTTTCGCATGCACCCCGAACGTACGCCTCCCAGAGGAGAGCAAGATGCTCAATGACGCAACCAGGCGCCGCTTGACGACCGGGTTCGCTCAGCTGGTGGCTGTGTCGGCGGTGATTCTCGGCACCTCTGCGCCGGCCCTCGCCGACTGCTACCAAGGACCGACGCTCATCTCCGACCTGTGTGGAACGGCGACCTGGGGCGAGGACTACGACACCAAGGGTGCCATGGCGAGCTTCGGGCTCGAGGCCGAGGGGCACAGCTTCCTGCTCGCGGCGCTCAAGAGCAGCCTGACCATTTGGGACGTCGCCAACCCCTTGGCTCCGACCGTCAAGGCGACCCTCGCCATGCCCTGGGACGGCAGCTCCATCCCGAGCGATACGCACTGGGTCTACGTCGCCCACTTCCCCAGCATCGCGACCACGCCGGGCTACCCGTACGCGCTCGTCTCTCTCAACGACTACGGCTGGGACTTCCTGCACGTCGGCGCCGCCTCGCAGGAGTTCCTCCACAACGGCTATCGTCCGGCCGCGCAGCTGAGCCTCGGCAACTACGTGAGCGCGGTGCTCTTCGAGCAGAACGGTACCGTCTACGCGGTCGGCCAGAAGCTCGATCAGGCGAGCGAGGCCGCCCCGGATTCGGCGATTCGCGTTTATGCGCTCGGCACCCTGGCCAGCCCTTCGCCGCCGGCTGGGTACGCAACCATGGGGCAAGGCGTGCGCGTGCCCGCCGGAATGGCTGGGGATGGGGCCTACGCCGGCTTCCCCCTGCATCTCGGGAGCAACCTGTTCTGGACCTACCGCGACGTCGCCAGCGGCCGGATCTTCCTGCTGGTGCGCTACCTGACCGGGACCGGGCTGTTGATCGTCGATCTCACCGACCCCGCTCACCCTCAGCCTCTCCAGTGGATTCCGACCGATAGCACCCTGTTTGGCGGGCAGTGGGCAGTGGACGCCGCGGACCAGATGATTTGGGTCGCCGATCCTATCCACCCGGTAGTCCATCCATATCGGATCGAGGTTGGCACCAGCCCGCCCTCGTTTTCGCTGCAGCCGCAAGCGGCAATTCCCTACTGGGGAGACGGGACGGCGACGGTGCAAGGCACCGCGCTCAGCGCGGTGGGAGGGCTGCTGGTCGCGGCGGGCGGCGACAAGCTCGGCTACCTTCGGATTCCGTCGACCGGCGCTCCGGTCCTGCTCCCCTCCGAGGTGCCCTTTACCGACCTCTCCGGACGCGTCTGCAAGAACGCGGTGTACAAGGAGAGCGTCAGTAGCCTCTTCGCCTTCCAGGTCGGGCAGGGCTACTACGTCTGCCGCTCGATGATCGTGGATGCCGAGATCGTCGGCGTGGCGGACGGCTGCGTCTCTGGCAGCGACGGTGGCGGGGCGCTTGATGCCAGCGACGAGAGTGAGGGAGGCGGGGCGCTGGATGCCAGTGCCGAGAGTGACGGTGGCGGGGCGCTGGATGCCAGTGCCGAAAATGACGGTGGCGAGCCAGCCGATGCGGGCGGCGCGAGTGACGGGGGCAAGTCGCTTGGCGGCAATGCCAGCGGCGATGAAGCCGCCTCGGGGTGCAGCTGTTCGCTCGCGGACAGGCGCAGCTCGGGCGGGGCGTTGGCACTTGCCCTGCTCACAGGCGTTGCGTTCCTTTGCCGACGGCGCCTCGCTGAGAGCGCGCGCAAAGCTTGATGGTTTTGCGCGCGTGTTGCTGAACGCCCGCGGCACCGCTGATTGACGTGTGCAGTTGTCCAGGAGCGGGTCGGGCTTCGCCAACGCCGAGCGAGGCAAGATCATCGGCGAATCGGGCTTGATCAACGGCTGTGGGGGCTTGATCAACGAGGCGCGGTGCGAGATTCAGCCAAAAATTCGCTCGATTGGCGGCGAGCGAGGCCACGCGGGTCGCGGAGGAGGCCGAATTTCGCGGTGCGCAGGCCTTGGCGGCGGATGATCAAGGCGGTTCGGTGATGGATCAAGCTCCGTGCGTCTCGCTCCGGGAATTGCGCCCTGACGCGCTTGCCCTGGCCTTGCTGACGTTTCCGGCTCCGGCTTCGCCGGTCGCCAATCATTCCTGCGTCTCGCTCCGCGGTCGCCTTCGCCCCGGCAGTCCTTGCGGCCCAGAATTTCGGCCCGCGCTCCCCGCCGTGTCTTCCGTGGTGACTTCTGCCGGATTCAACCCCTTCGCTGCTCTAAGAGGCTGTTCAACCGGCCGGCAAGGGGTGGCGGATCCGCCGCAAAAGTGGCGGCCGCCACCTCGAGGTTGCGTTGAGGCGCGGGAATTTGCAGGGATGTGGGGGCGCGGCTCGTGGCATGGGAATCGCATTGTGGATGAAGTGCCGACGCGAGTGCGCATGAACGTCGGCAATGGTGTTTGACAGACGAGCGGAAGGACTGGGGACGGTAGGGATGGTCCTGGCGGCTGCGGGCAACCGTGGTCGCCGTGGGTACGTGGCGGGTTTTGACCTAACAGGAGGTGCCACGGCGGCTCTGAGGGATCGCTCTGGAG
>JAJZQK010000555.1 GCA_021847625.1 Chloroflexota bacterium | reverse complement strand
CCGCCCGAGCGGACGCCGGGAAGACGGCATCCCGGTAAAGATACAGCCCTGCCGCCGTGTCGTAGTAGACGTTGGCTAGCGCGGCGGCCACTTCGGGCTGCAGTTCCAGGAAAGGCAAGCCGCCACCCCAGTGAGCGCAGATCAACGTGGTCTCGGCAAACCGTGCCGCAAAGCGATAGACCGCGAGCGGCGAGACAGTCCCCTTGCCCGGGTACGCGTGGCCCAGCGGCTCGCTGGTGTGGGTTAGAATCGGCAGATGGTGGGCCTGGGCAGCTTCGACGAGCGGCGCCAGCATCTCGCAGTCGTCCAGCGCGAATCCCTGGCCGTCGGGCATAAGCTCGCCGATGCCGTACGCTCCCAGGCGGGCGCAGCGTTCGAGCTCAGCCACTGCCGCTTTGCCGGCGCGTGGCTGCACGCCGATGAAGGGCAACAGGCGGCCCCGGTTGGTTCGGGCGGCGGCAAGTAGGTAGTCGTTCATTTCCGCCAGCAAACCAGGGTCGGCGAAACCAAAGGCGCAGATGACCGAGGCATCGACGCCACTGCGGTCCATCTCCGCCACCAGGTCGTCGGCAGTGGCCATTCTGGCCTGTGAACTGGCGTAGAGGTCGGCGAACCAGGCATCCCGCTGCCGCCATTTTTCCTTGTTGGCCTGTATGCCGGGGGGGAAGACGTGGGTGTGAGCGTCGATTATCATCTAGTACAGGTGACAGGCCACGAAGTGGCCGGGCTCCTTCTCTACGAGCTGCGGTTCCACCATCTTGCACACATCGCCTATGTACTGGGGGCAACGGGTGTGAAAGCGGCACCCGGAGGGCGGGTTGACCGGGCTCGGCACGTCGCCCTTGAGCACTATTCGCTGGCGCCTCATGGTGGGGTCCGGTATCGGGATCGCCGAGACCAGCGCCTGAGTATACGGGTGCATCGGGTGTTCGTACAAACGCTCGCTGACGGAGGTCTCGGCCAGTCTGCCCAGGTACATCACCCCAATGCGGTCGCTGATGTACTTCACCACCGCCAGGTTATGGGCAATGAACAGATAGGTCAACCCCAGCTCTTCCCGCAGCTCTGTCAGCAGGTTGAGCACCTGAGACTGGATCGACACATCGAGGGCCGACACCGGCTCATCGCAGACGACGAACTTGGGGCGGAGCACAAGGGCGCGGGCAATGCCGATTCTCTGCCGCTGGCCGCCCGAGAACTCGTGGGGATAGCGGCGCGCGTATTGCCCCCGCAGACCCACCAGACTCATCGTCTCGCGCACCATCTCCTCGCGCTTCTTGGGGTCGCCGATGTTGTGGATGCGCAGGCCCTCGCCCACGATTTCGCCCACCGGCATCCTGGGATCTAACGAGCCGTAAGGGTCCTGGAAAATGATCTGCATGTCGCGGCGCAGGCGCTTCAGCTCCCCACCGCCTAGTTTGAATACGTCCTGGCCATCGAACAGAACCTGTCCGGCCGTAGCCGTCAGTAGGTGGATGATAGTACGGCCGATGGTCGTCTTGCCGCAGCCGCTCTCACCAACGAGTCCGAAGGTCTCGCCGGCCTTAATCTCGAAAGAGACATCGTCAACGGCCTTCACTTGGGCCACGGTCCGCCTCAGCAGGCCGCCGCGGATTGGGTAGTACTTCTTGAGGTCTCGAACTGAGAGCAGTACCTTGCCATTACTGGCGACCGCCTTGGCGTCGCGTGATACCGTGCTTTGTTCGGAATTCACGTTCCCTTCCCCCTTCCCGTCGCCCTGCCTCAGTACAGCCAACAGCTGACCTGCCGCCCGCCGTCGACGTCGCGCAGCGTCGGCCTCACCTGGCGGCAGATGTCCATCGCTTTCGGGCAACGCGGGGCGAAGCGGCATCCCAGGGGGAGGCGAAGCAGGTTGGGCACGGTTCCGTGGATGACATTCAAACGTTGATTCCTCGTGCTGGCCAGGGTAGGGATGCTGGCCAGCAGGCCCTGGGTGTAGGGATGAAGCGGCTCGCGGAACAGGCTATACACGTCGGCGTTTTCCACGATTTCGCCCGCGTACATCACGGCGACCTTGTCTGCCATGTCCGCCACGACCCCTAGATCGTGCGTGATCAGCATCACCGCCGTTTGCACGCGTTCGCGCAAGTCCTTCATAAGCTCGAGGATTTGGGCTTGGATGGTCACGTCGAGAGCTGTCGTGGGTTCGTCGGCGATCAACAAGGCCGGGGCGAGTGAAAGCGCCATCGCGATCATCACCCGCTGGCGCATGCCGCCGCTCATTTCGTGCGGGAAGGCGCGGTAGCGCTCTTCGGGCAGAGGAATCCCCACCATTCGCAGCATCTCCACGGCACGCACGCGGGCCGCACCGTCCGAAATCTGGCGGTCGTGCGTCTGCACGGCTTCCCGGATTTGCTCGCCCACCGTGTAAACAGGGTTGAGGGAGGTCATCGGCTCCTGGAAGATCATCGCCATGCGGTTGCCCCGGAGGTCGCACATCTCCTCCTGGCTCGACTGAGCCAGGTCCCGCCCTTCGAAGAGAATCGAGCCGGCGACGACGCGTCCCGGGGACGCAATCAAGCGCATGACTGACAAGGCCGTGACGCTCTTACCGCAGCCGCTTTCGCCCACGATTCCCAGTGTCTCGCCAGCGGCTACGCTGAAGTCCACGCCATCAACTGCCGGCACGATGCCGTCTTCGGTGAAGAAGTGGGTCTTGAGGCCCTTGACCTCCAGAAGCGCTTGCTTCCTACTTACCATCCGCTATACCTTTAGCCTGGGATCAAGCGCGTCGCGCAGCGCGTCGCCGAGGAAGTTGATGGCCAGCACCGTAAAGAAGATGAACAGGCCGGGGTAGACGGCCAGCCAGGGGTTGCGCAGCATGTAAGCGTAGGCCTGGCTCAGCATGTTGCCCCAGCTGGGCACAGGCGGGTTCACGCCCAGACCGAGGAAGCTCAGCGTGGCCTCCAGCACGACCCGCTGGCCGAATCCCAGGGGGGAGATAACAATGACCGGGGCCATGGAGTTGGGAATCAGATGCGAGAAGAGGATGCGCCAGCCCGAAGAGCCAAGCGCCCGCGCTGCCTCCGTGAACTCCGTCTCCCGCAAGGAAAGCACTGAGCTGTATACCAGACGGGCCGGGTACATCCAGCCGAACAGCGTTAGTATTGTGACGAGGACAAACACGCTCAAGTAGTCACCGAAGGTGTCCTTCAGGGTTGGGTACTCCCGCAGCATCTTGGAGAACACGAGCAGCAGCGGCAGGGTCGGCATCGACAGCATCACATCGGTGAGGCGCATTAGGATCATGTCGGTCACGCCCCGCCAGTAGGCAGCGGCCGCGCCCACGATAATTCCCACGAGCGAACTCAGCAAGGTCGAAACGAGGGCCACGCTGATGGAAATGCGGCCGGCGTAGAGAAGGCCACTGAAGATATCGCGCCCCAGCTCGTCGGTGCCAAGGAAATACTT
>JAJZQK010000554.1 GCA_021847625.1 Chloroflexota bacterium | reverse complement strand
ACGTTCATCAGCTTGTCCAGGAAATCGTACATCCGGGCCCCGCGCAGGGTGACCATCGTCCCGATCGGCATACCGGTCCTCAGCTTGAAGGCGGCGATGGACCTCTTGGCGCGGGTGATCACCGGCCGCTGGCCGGAGATGGCGCTGAGGTCGGCGACCGCCGCATCGAGGGCCTTGGCGTTCTGGATCGCCTCGCCCATGCCGATGTTGACCACCACCTTCGTGAGGCGCGGCACTTCCATTACGTTCTCGTAGCTGAACTCCTGCAGCATCGCAGGCACGACTTCCCCTCGGTACTTCTCGAGCAAACGTGGCGCAGTTGTCACCATCGGCCTATCCTATCACCTCGTCACAGGCGCGGCAGTAGCGCACCTTGCTGCCATCTTCCAGCACCCGCTGCCCCACGCGCGACGGCTTGTTGCAGCGCGGGCATAGGAACTCGACGTTGGAGATGTCCAGCGGCGCTTCCCTCTCGACGATGCCGGCCTGGCGGACGCCCGCCCTGGGCTTGGTGTGACGCTTAATGATGTTTACGCCCGCTACGACAACTTTGCCGTCCTCCGGCAATACCTGGTGCACCTTGCCGGTCTTACCCCGGTCCTTGCCGGCGATCACCAGTACCGTATCATCCCTCTTTATCTTCATATCCAGTCTTGCTCCTAATCAACTCGGCCGCATTCCGCCGTGTAGGCGAGTGCTTCCCCGCGCCAAGAGTCAGAGGTCAGGGGTGAAGCGCCCAGGCCATTCCCGATACTTGGCCACTGGCCTCTGGCCCCCGACTGCGCAGCTATACGACCTCCGGCGCGAGCGAGACGATCTTCATGAACTCGCGATCGCGCAGCTCCCTCGCCACGGGGCCGAAGATGCGCGTGCCCCTCGGGTTATTCCTATCCGTGAGCACCACGGCCGCGTTGTCGTCGA
Source organism: Chloroflexota bacterium (assembly GCA_021847625.1). The sequence continues at coordinate 2,514 of JAJZQK010000554.1, read as the reverse complement.
ACTTGATGGTCGATCCGTCGGGGCGCGAGTACTCCTTGGCCGTGCGCACGATGACGGCACGCACGACTTCCCCTCGCTTGACCGCGCTGTTCGGCACGGCCTCCTTCACCGCCGCGACGATGACGTCACCGATGCCGGCGTACTTGCGGTTGCCCCCCACGAGCACCCTAATGCACATTACCTCGCGGGCACCGCTATTATCGGCAACCCTGAGTCTGCTCCCAGGTTGAATCATGGCACCTATCGCTCCTTATCCGAGCATCCTCGCGCTGGCCACGCCCAGGCAGCCAGCCCACTCCTGGATCGGGTCCTACAGCTGCGCAGCCCGACGCACGATCTCCGCCACCCGCCAGCGCTTGTCGTGGCTGAGGGGACGCGTCTCTACGATGCGTACCCAATCGCCCACATGGGCGATTCCGTTCTCGTCGTGCGCCTTGAAGTTCCGACGTTCGCGGACGACCCGCCCGTAGAGTGGATGCTTCTTGATCATCTCCACCTCTACGACCACGGTCTTCTGCATACGGTCGCTGACTATTCGACCCAGTTTGGATTTCTGTATCGGCTTTCTTCTTACGTCCGTCATTCTACCCTCAATCGGGCTGGATCTGCCAAACGGGCTGAGCGTCTAGCGGATGCCCAGCTCCCGTTCGCGCAGTATGGTCTTAATCCGTGCGACTTGCCGGCGAACCTCGTCCATGCGCGAGTAGTTCGACAGGCTCCGCGTGGCGTTCTGGAAGCGCAGGTTCAACAGCTCCTGCTTCGACTCGTCCAGCCGCCTTCCCAGCTCATCCGTCCCCAGATCGCGCAGTTCCTTGCGTTCACTCGCCTTCATTCGGATGCCTCCATCGCCGGTGCCGCCTCGGGCGCGGCCTCGCGCACCACGAACTTGGTATCGATCGGCAACTTATGGGAGGCGAGACGCATGGCTTCGCGCGCCTGTTCCTCGGTTACGCCCCCGATTTCGAAGAGCACGCGACCCGGCTTGACGACCGCGACCCAGTGGTCGGGGGCGCCCTTGCCGCTGCCCATGCGCGTCTCCGCCGGCTTGGCCGTGACGGGCTTGGACGGGAATATGCGGATCCAGATCTTCCCACCGCGCTTCACATAGTGGGTCATCGCCCGTCGGGCAGCCTCGATCTGCCGGCTGTCGATCCAGGCCGCGGCCTGCGCCTGCAGGCCGAAATCGCCGAAGGCAACGGCGTTGCCCCGAAGGGCCGTGCCCTCCCGACGGCCGCGGTGGACCTTGCGGTGCTTAACCCTCTTTGGCATCAGCATAGCTTACCGTCTCCTAACTCACCGCGGCAGCCTGGGGCTGCTTCGAGGTCTCTTGTTTGCTCTCGGGCAGGATCTCGCCGTGGTAGATCCAGACCTTGACGCCAATCAAACCGAACGTCGTGTGCGCTTCGGCCGTGCCGTAGTCGATGTCCGCCCGCAACGTGTGCAGCGGCACCTTGCCCTCCACCTCGCGCTCGCGCCGCGACATCTCGGCCCCGCCCAGACGACCCGAAACGACGATCTTTATCCCCTTGGCCCCTCGCTGCATCGCCCGCATCACCGCCTGCTTCATCGCGCGGCGGAACGACACGCGCCGCTCCAACTGCTCGGCGATATTGCGAGCCACGAGGTTGGCGCTCAGCTCGGGCTGGCGAATCTCGGAGATGTTGACGCGCACCCGCTTGCCAGTCAGCTTCTCCAGCTGCTGGCGCAGCTCCTCAACCTTGGAGCCGGCCCGGCCGATGACGATGCCCGGCTTCGCCGTGTGAACGGTAATCGTCAGATGGTTGGCCGAACGCTCGATCTCGATCCGCGGCACGCCGGCGTCGCGCAGGCGCGTCTGGATAAGCGACCTAATCTGCATATCCTCATACAAGAGGTCCCGGTAATCCTTGTTTCTCTCGGCAAACCAGCGCGCGTCCCACGTGCGGATTACGCCGAGCCGAAACCCAGTCGGGTGTACCTTCTGTCCCAAAAACTATCCCTCCTTCTCCCCAACCACAACCGTGATGTGGCTGGATCGCTTGAGAATCGGCCCGTAACGACCGCGCGCCTTGGGGCGCCCGCGCTTCAGGGTTGGACCCTTGTCGGCCGCCGCGCTCCGGACGTAGAGGTCCTCGGCCGAAAGCGCATAGTTGTTTTCGGCGTTGGCCACGGCCGAGTGCAGCGCTCGCCAGACCGGCCCTGCCGCCGCCTGCGGCATAAAACGCAGCATGGCCAAGGCTTGTTGCGCCTGCCTGCCCTTGATGGCATCTAGCACCAAGCGCACCTTGCGCGGCGACATACGTACGTATTTGCTCGTTGCAGTCACTTCCATCTACGTGCTCCCAGTGCCTCCCGCGACGCCGCCACCTGCTCTTGCTGGCAGGCAACGCCCCGGCCAGGCCTCTCACCTGCCTAAGTCTTGGCCTTCTTCTTAACCGCGGTGGTCCGCTCGCTCTTGCTGCCGTGTCCACGGAAGAACCGCGTCAGGGCAAACTCGCCGAGCTTGTGCCCGACCATCTCCTCGGTGACATAGAA
>JAJZQK010000553.1 GCA_021847625.1 Chloroflexota bacterium | reverse complement strand
CCGATCTAGCCAGGTCACGAACCCCTCCATCGATCCGCTGCGCGAGCCGATGGAACTGCGCACTTACCTAGGCCGAAAACCGGATCGCCTGGACCTGGCGTCGGGCAACTTGGATCGTTGGACCAAACGAGCGCCGCAGGTCGCTCTCGAGCTGCCGCTGATGTTTTCGGCCATCTCCTACGGCGCCATCAGCCTCAACGTGCACGAGTCGCTGGCGCGGGCGGCGACGGCGGCGGGCACGCTCTGGAACACCGGCGAGGGCGGGCTCCACCGCAGCCTCTACCAGTACGGCAACAACACCATCGTGCAGGTGGCCTCCGGCCGCTTCGGCGTGCATCCCGAGTACCTGGACGCCGCGCGGGTCGTCGAGATCAAGATCGGCCAGGGCGCCAAGCCCGGCATCGGCGGCCACCTGCCCGGCGAGAAGGTCAGCGTCGAGGTGGCGGAAACGCGGATGATCCCCAGCGGGACGGACGCGCTCTCGCCCGCGCCGCACCACGACATCTACTCCATCGAGGACCTCTCGCAGCTGATCTACGCGCTCAAGGAGGCGACGAACTACACCAAGCCCGTCTCGGTGAAGATTGCCGCCGTGCACAACTCCGCCGCCATCGCCAGCGGCATCGTGCGGGCGGGGGCCGACATCGTGGCCATCGACGGCATCCGCGGGGCCACGGGCGCCGCCCCGAAGGCCATCCGCGACAACGTCGGCATTCCCATTGAACTGGCCCTGGCTGCCGTCGATACGCGCCTGCGCGAGGAGGGCATCCGCAACCAGGCCTCGCTCGTCGTCGCGGGCGGTTTCCGCTCGGCGGCCGACGTGCTGAAGGCGATCGCCCTGGGGGCCGACGCCGTGTACATCGGCACGGCAGCGCTGGTGGCGATGGGTTGCCATGTCTGCCAGGCCTGCTACACGGGCCGCTGCTCGTGGGGCATAACCACGACGGACCCCTACCTGAGCAAGCGCATCAACCCCGACATCGCCTCGCGGCGCCTGCAGAACCTGCTGCGGGCCTGGGGGCTGGAGATCAAGGAGATGCTCGGCGGCATGGGCATCAACGCGCTGGAGAGTCTGCGCGGCAACCGCCACCATCTGCGCGGCGTCGGCCTCACCGAGACGGAGATGGAGATCCTCGGCGTGCGGATGGCGGGGAGCTGAGGAATGGAGGGGCAAATGGTGGCCGATACCGAGTCGGTGATGAAGATGGACGTGACGGGGATCTACTATCGGGACCTGAACGCCAGGTTGCGCGAGGCGGTGGCGGCCGGGGTCAAGAGGATCGAGCTGTTCAACGTCACCGGCCAGCGCTACCTGGGCACGGACCTGCCGGGGGCGGTTGACATCGAGGTTCACGGCACGCCCGGCAACGACATGGCGGCCTTCATGGACGGCCCCCGCATCACCGTCTACGGCAACATCCAGGACGGCTGCGCGAACACGATGAACGAAGGCGCGGTGATCGTCCACGGCCGGGCGGGCGATGCCCTGGGCTACGCCATGCGTGGGGGCAGGGTCTTCATCCGCGACGATGTGGGCTATCGCGTGGGCATCCATATGAAGCAGTACCAGGACAAGGTGCCCACCATCGTCATCGGCGGCACGGCCCAGCCGTTCCTCGGCGAGTACATGGCCGGGGGCGTGCTCGTCGTGCTCGGCCTCGATCTGCAGGAGGGCGAGAACCACCGGGCTAATTTCGTCGGCACGGGCATGCACGGGGGCGTCATCTACCTGCGCGGCTCCGTGGAGCCGCACCAGCTCGGCAAAGAGGTGGGTATTCGCGAACTCGGCGAGGAGGACTGGGCTCTGCTGCGGCCGCTCATCCATGAGTTCGCTTCCGAGTTCGGCAAGGACCCGGCGGAGATCATGCGCGGAAAATTCGTGAAGCTACTGCCGCTCTCCCTACGGCCCTACGGCCGCCTTTACGCCTACTAGCCCGGGGTGTCCATCACTTCCTCCAAGCCCCTCCCGATGGTTCATCGGGAGGGGCGCTCTTTTGCCTATTGCATCAGCTCGTCGAGCAGAGGGCCGATGTCCAGGCCGTCGTAGCCGAGCTGGCGGGCGAGCTCGTCCGCGCTCAGCCGCTGGCCGTCGCCCCACAGGCCGCGCAGGAATTCCCCGGCGTCGCGGCTGGCGAACCACGCTTCGCCGAACTTCTCCTCCAGCCGTCGGCGCAGCTGTACCTCGAAGATCCAGGCGCGTAGGTAGCGAGCGGCATAGAAGTTATCGTCGACGTCGTTCAGGTAGTTCTCGGCCGGCACCCTGATGCCAAGGTTGTCGCCCAGGGTCGTGGCGTACAGCGCCTCCATGCCCGTCAGGTCGCCTTTGTGCAGCTGCAGCTCGTAGAGGAGCTTGGAGGCGTACCGCCGGAGCAGGTACAGCTTGTGGAACTGGACGAAACGCAGGTACTCCTCGGGGCTGGCGATGCCCAGCACCTGCTGCAACCAGGTTCTGCTATGCAGCAGGTTGTCGAGCACCATAGCGTAGGCTTCGGTAACCGAGTTGTCACCCAGGTACTTGAAGGCAAAGGGCAGGTCCGGGCGCACGTTCGCAAAGTGCTCGGCGTGGCCCGACTCGTGGAGGATGGCCTGGTAGTCGTCCTGGCCGCCGTGCGGCATTATCACCAGCTTCACGTCGTCCGGCACCCGGATGGGCGCGCAGAAGGCGCGGGGGGACTTCAGCGGGCGCGCCTCCACGTCCAACTTCAAGTTGGGCTGGCTGTCGATGTCGATGCCGAGCCCGCGATGGGTCTGCCGCAGGGCGGGCAGCAGCTTGTCCTTGGGGAATAGCGCGTCGAAGAGCGTGGCGCGGAAGAGGTGGCTGATGTCCGAGGTCTCCGCCTCCTCCTGGGAGACGCCGATGCCCTCCAGGAAGCGGGCCAACCGCGGGTAGTAGACGTCGGCCGTCGTCTCCAGCAGCTGGCGCATGTCCTCGGCCAGGGCCTCGAGCTTCAGCTCGCCCAGCTCGTCCCAGAGCGTGGCGTAATCCGCGTAGCCCAGGTCGCGCACCTCGTCGTGAAGGATGCGCATCCGCCCGGCGAGTTTCGGGTTGAGCTCGGCGGTGCGGGCGAGGACCCGGGCCTGGAGGTCGTGCCGGCGCGGCGTCGAAGGCTCGTTCGCGACGACCACGGGCGCCGTGCGGTAGGGGATCTCCTTGCCGTCCCATTCCACCGTCATCTTCATCATGGCGTTGGTGGTCTCTTCGGAGAGGTCCTTGACGCCGTTCTCCAGGTACGACTCGACGCCGAAGGCGGCCAGGTGGCGGGCGCGGGCCTCGCCGCGGTCGGCGAGCAGGCGGGCCACGGCCTCGCGCGTGAAGAGCCAGCCGTACTTGTCGAAGAGCGGCCCGATCTCCAGCTCCTCCTTGAGCCCCGCGCCCGTCAGGTAGTACTCGCGGTTCATCCCCTCCAGAAAGGACTCGGCGTCCTGCTCGTAGCGTTCCTCCATGGAT
>JAJZQK010000552.1 GCA_021847625.1 Chloroflexota bacterium | reverse complement strand
CTTCCGCCGCAACGACATCGAGCTCTGGCCCACCGAGTACTACCTGTGCGGCGGCCACGGCATGACCGGCGTCGTCGTCAACGACCGGGCGGAAACCGGCGTGCCCGGCCTCTACGCGGCCGGCGACAACGCCTGCGTGCACCGGGGGCACCTCTCCGGCGCCTTCGTCGTCGGCCAGATCGCGGCCGAGAACGCCACGGCCTACGCCAAGTCTTGCCCCCGGCCCAAGGTGGACGAGCGACAGGTGCAGGCCTTCGCCGACAAGATCGCCCGCATTGGCAACCTGCGGGGACGGGTCGGCGTGGACGAGTTCGAGTACAAGGTGCGGCGGATGGTTACCGACTACATCACCCCGCCCAAGAACGCCTTCAAGCTGCAGCAGGCGCAGATGTGGATGGGACGCCTGGGCAACGAGCTGCGGGAGCAGGTGGGGACCCGGGAGATCCGCGAGGTGGCGAAGGTGCTGGAGATCGAGAACATCATCGGCTCGGCGATGATCTCCGCCAGCGCTTCGCTGGAACGCAAGGAGAGCCGCTGGGGCTCCTTCCACTACCGCACGGACTACCCCGAGCGGGATGACGCCAACTGGCTAAAGCACGTGGTGAGCACCCGCGGCGAGGAAGATCTGGACGTGCGCATATCCCACCGCCCCGTGGAGCGTATGGAGGTGAGGGCGTGACCGCGACGAGGGCTACCAATTACCTGCAAGGACTCTCCGATAACATAGTCGTCGACCCGCGGAAGTGTATCTTCTGCGCCAAGTGCGTCGACACCTGCATCCTCGACAACCTGCGCCTGCAGCTGGCGCCCTGCCGGCAGGAGTGCCCCCTGCACACCAACTGCCAGGGCTACGTGCAGCTGATCGCCCGGGGCGAGGACGAGAAGGCGATGGCGGTGCTCGCCGAGGCCCTGCCCTTCCCGGGCATCGTCGGCCGCGTATGCTCGCACCCCTGCGAGAGCGCCTGCAACCGCAGGGACGTCGACGGCGAGGCCGTCTCCATCCGCGACCTCAAGCGCTATCTGGCCGACAACGTCGGCCTGCCGGCGGTGGAGGTGGCACCCGACCGCCCTGAGAAGGTGGCCGTGGTCGGCGCCGGGCCGGCGGGGGCGATGGCCTCATATCTCCTACGGAAAGACGGCTTCCAGGTCGACCTCTACGACGCCAACGAGCGCCCGGGCGGCATGCTGGCTACCGGGGTGCCGGAGTTCCGCCTGCCGGTGGAGGTGCTGGACAAGGAGATGGACATCCTGTCTCAACTTGGCGTGCGCCTGCACCTGGGGCAGGCAGTGGGTCCTGACCTGCCCCTCGCCTCGCTCGTGGAGGGGCACGATGCCGTGCTGCTGGCGACGGGCGCCCAGAAGAGCAAGAAGCTGGGCGTCGAAGGCGAGGAGCTGGCGGGCGTCCACGGGGGGCTCGAGTTCCTGCGCCAGGCTCGCACCAAGGCCAAGCCTGCCCTCGGCCGGAAGGTCGTCGTCATCGGCGGCGGCAACACGGCAGTGGACGCGGCGCAGACCGCCTATCGCCTGGGGGCCGACGCCGTGACGCTCGTCTGCCTGGAGGCACGGGGCGAGATGCCGGCCTTCGCCTGGGAGGTGGCCGATGCCTGCGAGGAGGGCATCGCCATCCAGAACTCCTGGGGGCCGGTGCGCTTGCTGGGCACGGGCGGCAAGGTAAACGGGGTCGAGTTGCGCCGCTGCGTGCGCGTGTTCGACAGCGCGGGCCGCTTCGCCCCCGCCTACGACGACGCCGACCGCAAGCAGATCCGGGCCGACACGGTGGTCGTGGCTATCGGCCAGGACGCCGACCTCTCCCTCCTGTCTGGGCTCGTGGGCCAGGTGGGGAATCGCCTCGCCGTGGATGCGCTCACGTTGCAGGCAGAGGGGCAGGCGAAGGTCTTCGCGGCGGGCGACGCCGTGACGGGCCCCAAGACGGTCGTCGAAGCCCTGGCCGCGGGCCAGCAGGCGGCCGAAAGCATCAAGCGTTACCTTGCGGGCGACGACCTGCGCTACGGGCGCAGCTACCTCGGGCCCTACGAGACCGACTTCGCGGTGGACACCAGCAAGGCCGTGCAGCGGCCCCGCGTGGCCGTGCGCAAGGCAGAGGGCGCCGCACGGCGCTCCTTCGCCGAGCTGCAGCAAGGTATGAGCGCCGAGGAGGCGCGGGCGGAGGCCGAGCGTTGCCTCTCCTGCGGGGAGGTCTACGGCAAGCACCGCACATGCTGGTTCTGCCTGCCCTGCGAGATCGAATGCCCCGAGGACGCCCTCTGGGTCGATATACCCTACCTGCTGCGGTAGGGGGGCAATGGGTCGGGGAGATTGGCCCGAGCCTCGCCCCGAACTCGGCAAGCAAAAGCAATAGCCTCTTGATGGGCGGCGTTCGGCCATTTTCCGGCCACACGCCGTCCTCGCCATTTCTTGGCCGAGTGGAGAAGCCGTGCTGCTCATCATACGGTCATGTGGTCGGATTTGGTCGCCATTTCGCGGTATGCATGCCTGCCCCAGCCCCGCGCAAGGCAAACCCCTTTGGGGACAGGTTGTTGGACCGGGGGCTGTTGACACGCCTGCCTGGCTGTGGTACTCTCTCTACACTCTTGAATGCCCGCCTGGCGGTGATGATGATGATTATTTCTCCTGCCAATGATGCGAGCCTTCCCTCGGTTGATGTGCACGATAAGCGGATGGAGCATCTGCTAGAATGGCGAGTGCTTAAGTCTCTGAGCGAGAGCAGCGGCGCTCTGGGCAGCGTCCGTTTGCAGGGCATGCTGCTTAAGCAGGGCTACACGATCAGCCAGACCACCGTCAGCAGGCTGCTGAACCGCTTTGACTATACGGGCTACACCGTCAGCTCCGGCCCCAAGAAGGGGCGCCGTCTCACTGCCAAGGGGCAGGATCGGCTCAAGGAGCTTTCCCACATTCTTGACCTGGAGAGCCAGGAACAGCAGATCCTCGCCGGCCATCGCCTGCAAAGCGTGCCGGACATGCTCGACTTCACGCTGGTGCGCTCGGCCATCGAGGCGCAGGCAGCTGGCCTGGCCGCCCAACGCGCTACCCCTGCCCAGATAGAAGAACTATCTGCGTATCTGGCGGGGACACGGGAGCTGCTAGGGACGGGTGAGCACCCGATGGAGCTCAACCGCCTCTTCCACCTCAAGATCGCCGAGTGTTCCGGCAGCAAGCTGACGCTGTCCTTGCTCAGACAGCTGTACAGGGACCGCGAGCGCCTGCGGATGCCCGGGGAGATCGAGCCACAAAACCTGCGCGTTTCGCTGGCCGAGCACGAGGCGATACTGGCGGCCATTCGCGCGCGCGACGTGATGGGCGCCGGGAAGGCGATGCGTGCCCATCACCAACGCCAGGTGAAACTGCTGGAAGACTATCTGAGTAGCCTTGCTGCCAAGGACCCGGTGGTGAATTTGCCCGGTGTGGCGAACCCTGGGGATGGCCAGGGGTAGCAC
>JAJZQK010000551.1 GCA_021847625.1 Chloroflexota bacterium | reverse complement strand
TGCCTTGGCGAGCACGGCGTCGCTGCTGAACGCCTGCGCGCCCGCCGCCAGCACCCCGCCAGCATCCGCCCCCACCAAGCCGCCTGCAGCCCCCACCCAGGCCCCCGCCGCCAAGCCCGCGGCCACCACCGCGCCCGCCGGCCCCAAGAAGGGCGGGACCTTCACTATGGGCCGGGCCGCCGCCCTAAAGGATTTCAGCGGCGTCTGGTTTACCAAGGGCAATATGCCGATAATCCGTGCCCTTTACGACACCCTGCTGTACCAGGACGACGATTTCAAGTCCCATCCGCAAGTAGCCGAGTCGTGGCAGTACTCCACCGACGGCCTCGCCCTCACGGTCAAACTGCGCCAGGGCGTCAAGTTCCACAGCGGTCGGGAGATCACCTCGGAGGACGTCAAGTACTCCTGGAAATTCGCCACCGACGAGAAGGTCGGCATGGGCTCGCAGCTGCGCCAGCTGTTCAGCCTCATCAAAGACGTGGCTACGCCGGACAAGTACACGGCCGAGTTCAAGTTCGACAAGCCCAACCCCCTCGTCTTCGACGCCCTGGACACGCTGGCCCTGCATGATCAGTCGGTCACGGCGAACATCGCTAAGACCGACGCCGGCAGCGGGCCGTTCAAGGTCAAGAGCTACGTCCCCAACGCCGACATCGTCATGGAGCGCTTCGACGGCTACTGGCAGCAGGGCAAGCCTTATCTCGATGGCTACGTGGTCAAGCAGATCCCCGACTCCAGCACCCTCGTCGTCAACCTGGAAACCGGCATCGTGGAAGCTATCGAAGGCGCGCCGTTACACGAGGTGCCCCGCCTCAAGGCCGCGGGGTACATGGCCGTCCCCGCCGCCGGCGCCCAGGGCATGTTCCACTTCTGCGTCAACGTTCGCAAGGAACGCGGCGAACCATGGACCAACAAGAAGGTGCGCCAGGCGCTGAACTACGCCCTGGACCGCGAGCGCATCGTGAAGACGGTGCTGCAAGGCACCGCCGAGTCCACCTGCTTGATGTGGCCCAAGGGATCGTGGGGCTACTTCGCCGACCTCGAGGGCAAGTACAAGTACGACCTCGATAAGGCCAAGGCCCTGCTTGCCGAGGCCGGATACGCCAACGGCTTCGAGGCGGTCCTGCTCGTCTCCCAGCAGCACAACGCGCCGCTGCTGCCCATGGGCCAGATCATCCAGGCAGACCTGGCCAAGATCGGCATCAAGGCCAAGATCGAGGACGTCGAGGCGACAGTCTACGTCAACCGCTACCGCACCGGCGAATGGGACATCGCCGTGCACAACTACGGCCGCTGCAACCGCGACCCCGGCACCATGCTGGCGGGCGCCAACGTTTGGTACACGCGGGCGGAGAACGGCTCGCTCGGCTTCGAGTCCGCCGACTACGAGGCATGGCGCAACGAGGCCGCCACCATCCTCGACACGGAAAAGCGCAAGGCCCTCTACCGCAAGATCCAGGAGTGGGTTCTGGACGAGTGCCCGTCCATGGCCATCGCCCCTGACCAGACTCATTATATCTACAAGGACTACGTCAAAGACCTGCGCTTCACGCGCGAGACTTGCCCCTACGTCGGCGAAGTCTGGTTGAACAAGTAGCAGCAGGCTTGCCATACACCTTGGCCTCCAGCGCCGATGCGAACTGCATCGGCGCTGGAGGCCGGCCGGGCTCCACCTTCCTTCCAGGAAGAGCAGGCGCCCCATCACTCCTTTGGAAGAGGGGGCGCCTATAGTTTTCGACGCACACGGCGACCAAGACACTACTCCCATAGAATCCCCTACCGTCCCTAGGGCGACCGGCGAGGGATGAAGATGGCACCAAATGAATAGCGGCGATATGACGCACCCGGAAGAGGGCCGGGCAAGGGGCGCCTGGCGTTGAACTTACCACCCGGGCAGGCTATACTTTAGCAGGCGTCTGCTTGCTCGGGTCGAGAAGAACGCCGCGTACAGCGCAAGTCAAAGGAGTTTGAGAATGGCTAAGGTAGATGTGGACTTTCGCGAGGTCTTCGCCCAGACCGTGGACGGTCTGGAGGGCAACGGCCTTCTGCTGGCCTCGGCGGGGGCCGATGGCCGTACCAACGTGATGACGATCGGCTGGGGCGGCCTGGCCACCATCTGGCGCAGACACGTGTTCATAGCCCTAGTGCGGCATTCCCGCTTCACCTACGGCTTGATGGAACAGACGGGCGAGTTCACGGTCAATCTGCTCCCGCCCGACATGGCCGAGGACGTCGCCTTCTGCGGCGAGCAGTCCGGCCGCGACTACGACAAGTTCGCCGAACGCGACCTGACGACGTCGCCCGCCAGCAAGGTGAAGGCCCCGCTCATCGATCAGGCCCTGCTCCAGTTCGAGTGCCGCGCCGTGCAGAAGACCGACGTGGTGCCCGAGGCCTTCGACCCGGCGATTATCGAGCGCTTCTACAAGAGCGGGGACTTCCACCGCATCTATTTCGGCGAAATCCTGGCCGTCCACGCCGAGGAGGGCTTCCTCCCCTCGCGCTAGGGGAACAGTCGCATACGTTGGGAAACGCTTTTCACCGGTGCCGATTCTCACTGTATCGTGACATACTGAGTCTCACAAAGTCGTGCCACCCTCCACTCGGACGGGGAGAAGGGCAGGAGTAGTTGGAACTGATCGGATATGTCCCTACGTCTCGAATTCGTCTGTCTGGCCACCGCCGAGGGGGCCAACGTGCGCGATCTATGTCGGCGCTTCGATGTCTCCCCCCGCACCGCCTACAAGTGGCTGCGCCGAGCAGGGGTAGTGTCCCGTCAAGTGGTGGAAAAGCCACCGCTGCTCCTGAGTCGAATTCGTCATCTAGGCGCTTACCAGTTCCCTGGCCGGTTCTGCTGACGGTTCGCTGATCTTGCGCATCGAGGCTTCGCCGAAGTAGCGGCGGCCAACCAGCCACTCGTCGTTCTGCTCCAGCAGCAGCGAGCCCAAGAGCCGTATCACCGCCATGCGGTTCGGGAAGATGCCCACCACCGCGCTGCGCCGCTTGAGCTCCTTATTGACCCGCTCCAGGGGGTTGGTCGAGTAGATCTGCCGCCAGTGCTCCTTGGGGAAGTCGTAGAAGGCCAGGATGTCCTCCTCCGCCCCCGCCAAGAGCTCCACCACCTTGGGAAAACGCGCCCCCAAGGTGTCGCACACCTGCCCTAGCACCGCCTGCACCTCCTGGCGGCCGATCTTCCAGCAGAACAGCCGCACCATCGCCGCCACCATCGGCTGCAGGCCCTTGGGCACTCTTGCCAGGGGTTGCGAACAAAATGCACCCGGCACCGCTGCCATCCCGCCCCCAGGAACACCTCAGCGATGGCCCGCTTGAGGCCGGGGTGGGCGTCGCTGGTCACCAACTTCACCCCCCGCACGCCCCTGGCGACCAGGTCTTGCAGGAACCCTCGCCAATGCTCCAGGTCCTCGGCCGTGCTCACGTCGATGGCCAGCACCTCCCTCACCC
>JAJZQK010000550.1 GCA_021847625.1 Chloroflexota bacterium | reverse complement strand
GTCGGCCTGGTGGATGCCGACGGATGGTTCTACGTGGTCGACCGCAAGAAGGACCAGATCAACGCCTCCGGCTACAAGGTTTGGCCCCGGGAGGTGGAAGACGCTCTTTACGAGCACCCCGCCGTGCGGGAAGCGGCCGTCGTAGGTGTGCCTGATCAGTATCGCGGCGAGACGGTGAAGGCGTTCGTCAGTCTGAGGCCGGGAATGTCCGCAACCGCTGAGGAGCTTAAGGCTCACAGCCGGGACCGCCTCGCCACTTACAAAGTGCCGCGCGAGATCGAATTCATGGATGAGATTCCGAAGACGGCATCGGGAAAGATCCTGCGCCGTGAGTTGCGCCGACCGTCAGCTACCCGCTGAGCCGGAGGACGAGATGAGCCTCCTCGAGGTGCGAAACCTCCGTAAACACTACGGCGCAACAGCGGCCCTTACCGGCGCCTCCCTGTCATGCGAAGCGCAAACAGTCCATGGCGTAATTGGAGAGAACGGCGCCGGCAAATCAACGATGGTGAAGGTTCTCGCTGGACTGGTACAGCCCGACTCCGGCGAGATCACAATCGACGGCGTTGTCTGCCCGCACTTGAGCGTCCGGGACAGCTTCCGCCACGGTGTTGCAGTGGCCCACCAGGAACTCAGCCTCGTCCGGTCGCTGACGGTCGCCGAAAACCTGCTCGGTGCCAACTACGACCGCCCCGGCGTCCTGTGGAACGGCGTTCGGATTCGGCCTCGCGCCGTTCACCGGTACGCCAGGGAAGTGCTCGCATCGCACAAGGTCGACTGGCTCGCTACGAACAAGGTAGTCGAAGATCTCGATCTCGCTAGCATGCAGTCGCTCGAGATCGTGAAGGCGCTAGCCCGCAAGCCCCGTATCCTCGTGCTCGACGAGCCGACTTCAGCGCTGAACGCGGTCCACGTGTCGTGGCTCAAGGAACAGATCGCTGCGTTCACCTCCGAGGGGGGAACGATCATCTATATCTCGCATCGGCTGTCAGAGGTTCGGTCGCTATGCGCATCGGTGACTGTGATGCGAGACGGCAGAGACGTGGCCGTGGTTGACCCTGGAAGCACCGACGACGATGAAATGTTCTCGCTTATCGCTGGCGAGCGTCGATCCGACTTCACTGGACTGGTAGCCCGAGAGGTTCGACCGCCGCTGGAGCTTACCCGTGAGCAGTCAGCCGGAGTGTCGCCCCGCCTAGAGGTGCGGGATCTCGTCACGCGGCGTGACGCGAACCCGGTGTCGTTCAAGCTAGACGCCGGCGAGATACTTGGGATCGCCGCCCTGCAGGGCCAGGGTCAGACCGAGTTGCTCGAAACTCTCTACGGCGTGTCCCGACCAATAGGAGGTTCGATGCTCGTTGACGGCAGGACGGTCGCCTTGCGCTCGCCGAGGGATGCCGTCCGCGCCGACGTCGGGATGGCGCTTGTCCCGGAGGACCGCAAGACCGAAGGCGTGCTGCTAGACCTCAGCGTCGTTGCCAACCTCGCCCTGCCGGTCTTGTCCGCAATCTCTACGAAGGGATTCATCAGCCAGCGCCGCGAACGGCGCAGGGTCGGGGATATCGCTTCGTCGATCGAGCTCAGCTCGGGTGCTCTCAACAAGCGGGTCGGTGAATTGAGCGGCGGTAACCAGCAGAAAGTTGCACTTGGCCGCTGGCTTCTTGCTGGTTCGCGTATTCTGCTCCTGCACGATCCGACTCGCGGCGTGGACATCGGCACCAAAGAGCAGCTGTTAGCGCTGGTCCGCCGCTACGCCGATGATGGCGGATCGGTGATTTTCCACTCCACCGACCTGGACGAGATGCTCCTCGTTCCCGACCGTGTGATCGTCCTATATGGCGGCAAGATCGTTGACGAGAAGCGCCGAGAGGAACTGGAGGCTGACCGACTGATCAGCTCCATGCTCGGCAATGTGGAGCCCAGCGGCAAAGAGGCGGCCGTCTGATGGCGGTCAGGACACGAGGGGGACCTGCAGTGCTCAGCGCGGGTGAAGGTACTGCAGGCAAGATGCCGGGAACCGGCGAGGAGGGCAGGAGCAGAATAGCCCGCCGCATCAGCGAGCTTTGGAGGGGTTCCTCGTCATTTTCGCTCGGGTCCTCGGGCGCAGTGCCGGGTATTGCCGTAATGGTGGCCCTCTACATGGTCTACATGGTCATCGACCCCCAGCCCCGCACCCTAAGCGGCTTCGGCACCATCCTGGGGGAGGCCGCAACTGTGGGCCTTGCCGGCGTCGGCGAGGCGATAGTCGTACTGAGCGGCGGCTATGACCTGTCCACTGGTGCAGTCGTCGGAGTGGTGAACGTCATACTCGCGACGCGTACCGGTTTCGCCAGCCACACCCCAGCGTTGATCGTCATTGGCCTCGGGGTGGGCATCGGCGCAGGGGTCCTCAACGGTGTCGCGGTCGCCGCACTGCGGGTACCTCCGATCATCGCGACTCTCGGAAGCCTGTTCATATGGCAGGGGGTCGCGCTCCTGATACTGGCGCAACCCGGTGGGACCGTGGACCAAGGCTTTGTCAACGCACTGAGCGGATCGGTCGGCAACATTCCCATGCCCCTCATCCTCTTCGCGATCGCAGCTGTCTTGTGGCGCGCGACGAAGTACACCAGAGCCGGCAGGCATGTCTACATGCTCGGTGGGGACGAGGACAGCACTCGCGCCAACGGTGTCGACGTGCGCAGGGCGGTGCTCTTCACGTATGGGTTCGCGGGCCTATTCTACGGACTTGCCGGACTCTTCTATACTGCATTTACCACGAGTGGTGACCCCTCGACGGGATCGTCTCTGCTGCTGCCCATCTTCGCGGCCGTGGTGCTCGGCGGGATCCTCTTCGGTGGCGGCAAGGGTGACCCAGCTGCCGCCATCATCGGTGCGGTGACACTAACGCTGATCAGTGACGTTCTTTACGCCCTCGGCGTCTCTTCCTTCTATACCGGCGTTTTCGACGGTGCGGCTCTGATCGTGGCCCTGGCTTTCAGTATGCTCAGCGGCCGCCTCCTGGTTCACCGGCCAACATCGGGCCACGGCCGCACAAGAGCGGAGAAAAAGGGGGTTGTGGAGTGACGGACACCTCAGAGCCTGCCTCACGCCCCAGCAACACGCGTGATGATAGCGCGGATGAGACAGACGGCCTTCTGCCCTCGGGCGGAGTAGCTAACCGGTTTCCCAGTACCGTAGTTCTGCGACGGGTGTGGACTGGACGGACAAGGAGCGTGTATGTCATCTATCTGATCGTCGCGCTATTCTACGTATTCGGTCGGTTCGCGAACCACGCTTACGGAACCGGACCCTTCTACGTCAACGTTGTGACGCTGGGCCTGTTTGCCCTCGTCGCCAGTTTCGGCCAAACGGTCGCGATGCTGGCCGGTGGTTTCGACCTCTCCATTCCTGGCGTCATCTCCCTCGCCGGGATCCTTCTTATGGGATTCACCGGCGCGAGCGGCTCCGGGGCGAGATTGGA
>JAJZQK010000549.1 GCA_021847625.1 Chloroflexota bacterium | reverse complement strand
GAAAGCGGGGGTCCAGGCAGCCATCGGCGGATTTCCTGGATGCCCGCTTGCGCGGGCATGACGATCTCTGGGGAGTCCGCCTTCACTAGACTGTCACTCTGTCGGCGAACCATCCCCTGACAGACAGAGCGTGGCACAGATCTTGATACCAGTAATGTAGTGGAAAGGGAACAAAAGGAGTAGAGTGCCGATGCACCCGAATTCCATCAGATTTCTCGCGCTGTTGGGCGACTTGATCATAATTGCCGGGGCAGTACTCGTGCTGGGCGCGCTGTTCGTCGCGACCAGCCTGCAGCAGGTCATCGTCACCGGTCTGTTGGGGGTGCTGTTGCTTCTGAGCGGAGACATGGTCGTATCCATCGGCAGCGCGCTGCAGGCATCACGCGCTTGGAACGACTTTCTGAAGGGTGGCGACTAGGGGCGCACGGTGCGGACCAGCCAACAACGAAGGGCATTGTCCTCACCCGCTTCTCGTTCGCCCCTGGCCATTTCCGCCTCCGCAATCGAGCTGTACCTGCCGACCTCTTCCACGTAGCTCGCGCCCACGCGCTTGCAGTAAACGACGAACGGCATCCAGCCACCGCTCCTTTCCACCCCGCGTGATCCTACCGCGACTTGGTGTCGCCGGAGCTGGTATCGTCCGCGGGCCAGAGATCATCCTCGTCACTAGCTATATCGCCATCGGCAGTTATCATCAAACGGGACGGCAAGCCCAACCAAAGGGCCCTGCCCAAGTCGACCTCGGGTCTAACCGGCTCGTCCCTATTCCTCGATCTCCCGCCGCATTTGTTCGAACTGCTCGCGGTTGATCTCGCCCTTCGCGTATCGTTCGCGGAGGATAGCCAGAGCCCGCTTGGTGCCGACGTCCCTTGCCCCCCGCTCGCCCGTCAGGCGCCGGGTGAGCCAAACAAGAAAGGTAGCGGTGAGCGCGGTGAGCAGTCCGTAGACGGAGACGGCCAGAACGGTTACCAGTGGCACGCCCGTGCTGACCCCCGGCTGGCCCGACTGGGCCTGTCCTCCCATTACAAAGACGGTTAAGTACACGTAGAGCAGGACCGACAGCACCACGGAGACTACCGCGAGCCCGATGTCGATCCCCCGCATTACTGCCAATCTCCCCACCTGATCACAAGAGTCGTGTCGGAATCCAGGTACTGCCGCCGAAGGCACCTGAAATATACATCAGGACCAGGACTACTGCCAGCGCGACGGCCCCCAGAGTGAGCACGCCGATGTCCCGTCGCCACAACCCCACGACGATAAGCAACCCGGGCACACCCCCCACCAAAACCACCGGGTCAAGCGACGATACGACCATGTCTAGGCTCGGAATACGTTCCAGCAGCGTCTCCACATCCCGCCTCCTCATTACGCTACGCGATAGTCTACCACGAATCCGGGCAAGTCGGTCCCCAAGATACCGCCGTCTTGACTGGATTCGTCACGCTCGGAAGGCAGCCCGCCCCAACCGCGCTGCACAATCCGTCCGGTACGAAGTATGCAGCGGAGGTGGCATCGACCGACGCCGGATCCGGGCGCGCGACAGCAGCGGATTGGCCTGTGCCGGGGTCGGCTGTTTGGCACATTTGCCGGCGGGGTGACCGCCGAGTGTGGTGGATATCAGAGAGGAGGCGGAGCAAATGAATGTCAAGGAGATTATGACGAAGGAGTGCTACACGGTCAATCCGGATACAAGCCTGCTCCAAGCAGCGCAGCTGATGCGTAGGCACAACGTCGGCGCGCTGCCTGTGATGCAGGATGGCCGGTTGCTGGGGATCATCACCGACCGCGACATCGCGATCGAGGCCGTCGCCGCCGGGTGTGACCCCCGCCGGGGCCTGGTGCGGGACTTCATGACCGCCGAGCCGGTCACGATCTCGCCAGAGACGAGTCTGGAGGAGGCCGCGCACGTCATGGCCCAGGAGCAGGTACGCCGGCTGCCTATTACCCGCAACGGGCAGTTTCTGGGGCTGGTGTCCCTGGGCGACCTCGCCGTGACTTTGCACGACGATAAGCTGGTAGCCGACCTTCTGCGCAAGGAATCCGAGCCCGTGCGCTCGGACGTGTCGGTGGCGGCCACTATAGACGACCTGGAGAGGAAAGCCAGCTAGCAGAACTACGCGTCGCACCGAGGGCCGTCCCTGGTTTGGTCAACCCGGGACGGCCTTCGGCTACCCGGTGCCGTGCAGCCGCCCTATCGCCGTCGCCCCCCGGCAACAAACCACCACAGCCCCAGGCCCAGACTGCCAAGAACAGCACCCACGGCGCTGACCGAGAGCGCCACCTGTCCCGCCACCGGCAGATGGCGGGTCGTCGCCAGGGCCGTGCGCACCAGCGGCCGCAGGGGCGACGGCGCCTCGTATTCAAGGCGGCTGTCAACGGCGCGGGTCTGACCCATCATGCCGAGCGCCGCGTGGCCCAGCCGGGGGATGCGCAGGCCGACGAGCAGCTCCGTCTCCAAGTTGTGCAGGACAGGATGGCCAGGGATGAAGTGCACGTCGGGATGCTGCTTGTACTTGCCGGGGGCGGCGTCGTCGATCACCACGTAGGGCCCCTCGGCCAAATGCTCGGCGAAGAGAGGATCCTCGGCGTCGCCGACCAGAAGCGTCGGCTTGCCGTGCAGCCGCCGCACTACGCCCCACGTGCCCATCGCCTGGAAGATGTCGCCCATCGACTTGATGTGGCCCAGCGTGCCGGCGCGGGTCAGGCCGGTGCCCACGATGACGTTGGCGTCGTAAATGTCCGTACCCATCTCCGGTGGCTTGCCTGGCCAGATTGCCTTCTCAAGGGGCACTCCCACGACGGCGATGCGCGCGGGGTCGCCCACGCCGAGCCCCCGCTCCTGCGCTACCATAACAAAGCCGATCGAGGATGGCTGGAAGCCCATTATCTGGGTGGCCACCGCGTCCATGGCCACTGGATCGGTGCTGGCGAGAATGCCGCCGTAGAACTCGGGAGTATTGGCGCCCGGGCCGTTTCCCATCCCCCGGATGATCGCATCCATCACGTTCAGTTTGGGCGGCACGCGGAAAAGAAGGTCGACGTACTCGTCGTAGGTATGAGCATCGTGGTGCGCCGAGCGCACGTCGGGGCGGACGATGCCCACCCAGTTCTTGAGGGCGCCCGACATCCAATCCCAGTTGTGCGTCTTCATCTTGGGGAGGTTGATGATGACGTCGGCGTCGAGGAGGGGCGCCGGCAGGAGAATTCGCTTGATTACCTTGCCGTCGGGAACGTCAACCTCCCTCTGCTCGCAGGTGTGGAAGTCGATCACCTCGGCTCCTTCTCGCCTGGCAACCGGTTTCACCCCCGTCACGTGCATAACGTAGTCGGTCTTCGAGCCGCCGCCCGAGGATTCGCCGACGATGACCCGCGCCGCCCCCGCCTGCCGGCACATCCGGACCAACGCCCCAACAACCCGCGGGTCGGTGGTCGCCCCTTCGTCGGCCAGCATGAAGAGAGTC
>JAJZQK010000548.1 GCA_021847625.1 Chloroflexota bacterium | reverse complement strand
CGGGTGAACGTGCTGCATCAGCGCGCCAGTGCCTGGTACGAAGGAGAGGGGCTCGCCGAGGAAGCCATCGACCATGCCCTCCTGGGCGGCGATGCCGAGCGGGCCGCCGATATTCTCGAAAACGCGGCTCCTCGCTTCATCAGCCAGGGACAGATACCCAAGGTGCTGGGCTACCTCCCGCGCATCCCCCAACGCCTGCTCCCGACCCGTCCCGAGTTATGCCTGTCCTTTGCCTGGGCGGCGCTCCTTTCCAGCCAATGGGACCTCGTCTCGACCATGGTATCGCGGGCCAACGCGGCGCTCTCGCAAGACCCCGACAGGCTATCGCCGTTCAGCCGGGCCAATCTGCACCACGTCAAGGGCCATACGCTCGCCATCGCCGGCGTCATCGCCCAGGCGCAAGGGGATACCGTGCGTGCCATTCAGCTCGCCGAAGAAGCCGACCGGGAGATAACGTCCGATAACCCGCTCACTCGCTGCGCAAACTCGCATTTCCTGGCCGTGAGCTACCTGAAGACTGGCGACATCGGCAAGGCCGCCGCTCACTTCGAACAGGCAGCCATCACCGGGCGTGAGAGCGGCAACTACACCGTCGCGTTGACCGCTCAGGCATACCTGGCCGAGATGGAGATGCAGCGTTCCCGCTTCGACAGGGCAGCCCGCATCTGCGAGGAAACCATCGAGCTCGGCACGCGTCGGGGCGGTGCCTACCCCTTGCCATACACGGCCGCCGCCTACATTCTCCTAGGCCAGTTGCTGTACGAACAGAACGACCTCGAAGGCGCCGCGGCGAACCTCGGCAAAGGACTGGAACTGGCCGAGGCAAGCTTGGCCTGGACGTTCGTGCTCAAAGGTAGCCTCTTGCTGGCCGCGCTATCACAGGCGCGGGGTGATGCGGAAGCGGCCAGCAAGTACGGCCGACGTGTAGAAGAGGCGGTACCGTTGGCGACGCATGGGCGGGAGGCTCAGCAGGTGCCCGCCTGGAAAGCCCGGCTGGCCCTGCGCCAGGGCGATATCGCCGCCGCCGTGAACTGGGCCCGGCAGCAAGAGGCTGCCCTGCCACTCTCGCGGTTGCCAAGCTACCAGCAGGAGTTCGCCTATCTGACGCTGATCAGGGTAGCGCAGGCCACGGGCGAATGCCGTGGCCTGCCGGCCTGCCTCGACACGTTCATCGGCCACGCCCAGGCCCAGGGGAGGGACGCTTCCATCATAGAGGCACTTGTTCTGCAGGCGCTGGCCCAGGACCGCCTCGGCAATCCTGGCGCCGCCGTCGAAGCCCTCGACCGCGCCCTGGCGCTGGCCGAGCCCGCGGGGTACGTACGTACCTTCGTCGACGAGGGAGCGCTGCTGGCCGGACTGCTCCGCAAGGTGAGCGCCGCGGGTAGACACGCCGATTACGCGGCGAGGCTGCTTGGCGTAATGACCCCCCAAGCGCCGGGCCGACCGATGCAGCCTCCGCCCCGGAAAACGGCGCCGCCCCTTGTCGAAGCCCTCAGCGAGCGCGAGTTGGAGGTCCTCAGGCTCATTGCCGCCGGCCGGTCCAACAAGGAGATCGCCTCCCGGCTCATCCTGGCTATCGGCACCGTAAAGAAGCACACCAGCAACATCTTCGGCAAGCTAGGCGTAGAGAGCCGCACCCAGGCCGTCGCCCGGGCCCGCGAGCTGGGCCTCATCTAACCCATCTTCCCTCCGACCCACAAATAAACCCCAATACTACCTTTGACCGCTGACGCGCCCCCTGGTTTACCGGCATCATCTAAATAGTCCGGCCTCATCCCTGCTGCACGGTTGGCCGGTGGAATAGCCCAGCTGCCGCTCTGCCGTCATTCCCGCGGAAGCGGGAATCCATCCGGTGCGTGGCCATACCGGGGACTGGATCCCCGCTTCCGCGGGGATGACAGGAGCGCCACCCGCGCCTGCCTGACCCCTCGCGGCAGCGAGCAGCCGGGCGGCAACGGCTATGCCGGACCATTTAGGTAACGAAGGAGGCGATGCGTCTATGAAAACACAAAGGTACCGCATCACGATCCAGGGCTATCTCGGTCAGAGCTGGTCGGCCTACTTCGCCGGGATGACCTTGGCCGCTCAGCCGAGCGGGGTCACCAGGCTCACCGGCGAGATTGCCGACCAGTCGGCGCTGCATGGTCTTCTCAACTGCATCCGCGACCTCGACCTCAGGCTCGTGTCCGTCCAACTGCTGGACGGCGACACTCCCGTCGAGTGTCGCCATTGCCCGCTAGGCCAACCATCCCCTGAAACCGACTGAGTGTTATGTAAGGAGGAAACGATGATTTCAGCTAGCGCAGTTCGAGTCAAGCAGGTTGCCCGTGTCGAGACGGCAGATGACCGCTGGCGTGGCCTCTACAGAGCCGGCGGGGCGGCCGCCCTCATCACGGTGGCGCTGACCGCGGCCGCCATCGTCGCCTACATCGCCTGGCCGCCACCGGATTGGTCGGCGGGCTCCGCCATCCACTGGTTCGCCCGGTTCCAGGACAACTGGTTGCTGGGTCTCCTTGGGCTGGACCTCATGATCGCCGTCAGCCTGGTCCTCGGCGTGCCGTTCTTCCTCGCCCTCTACGTCGCCCTCAGGCGGGCAGGCGAATCGGCCATGGCCGTCGCCACCGCTCTTGCCCTGCTAGGGACGGTGCTCCATCTCGTGTCGAACACGGCCTTCGAGATGCTCTCACTCAGCCAGGGCTATGCGGCGGCGACGACGGAGGCGCAGCGGGCCGTGTTCCTGGCGGCGGGGGAGGCGGCGCTCGCCTCCTACAACGGCACCGCCTTCCACGTCAGTTACGTCCTGGGCTACGCCGCCAAGATAGCGATCGGATTTGTTATGCTGCGGAGCGCCGCCTTCGGCAAGGGGACCGCCTACACGGGAATCCTGGCGGGCGTGGCCGGCTTCGGCTTCTACCTGCCGGCATTGGGCATGCTGCTCTCGATTCTGTCCGTCCTCGTCATCGCGGTGTGGAACGTCCTCGTCGCCCGGGCCCTCTTCCGGCTGGCGCGGGGCGTTTCGCCGGCGGAAAGGATGGTAGACCATGGCCGGGCCTAGACTCAACCGCCGCCGCTTCCTGGCCGTGGCGGGCGTGACCGTGGGCGCTAGCGCGCTCACCCTGTCCGGCCTCACGGCGCTTGGCGCCGACGAGCCGCCGCTAACCTTGCCAACAATAAACTTAGGAGAAGGTGAGATGTCGAACGCAATCCTCGTTGCCTATGCCAGCCGGGCCGGCTCCACGGCCACCGTCGCCGAGGCCATCGGCAAGACCTTGGCCGAGGGCGGCGCCCGCGTCGAGGTGCGCCCCATCAGCGACGTGCAGGACCTGAGCCCCTATCGCGCGGTCGTCGCCGGCAGCGCCATCCGCGGCGGCAAGTGGCTGCCGGAGGCGATGCAGTTCCTGCGCGTGCACCAGGCGGAACTGTCCCGCCTGCCCCTGGCGACGTTCCTCGTGTGCATCACGATG
>JAJZQK010000547.1 GCA_021847625.1 Chloroflexota bacterium | reverse complement strand
CGTACCTGTGCTCGAAGAACGAGGCGAAGAAACGCTTGTCATTCTCGCTTGAAACGTATTCGGCCAGTTGATCACCCAACTTCCGAATCAGGTCAGCGCGATCTTTGTTCATACCCATCACCTTTCTCACGAATAGTTCCGTAAGCTTCCACGAAACAAGGTCAGCCTCCTTTCGTAGGGAGTAGGAATGCCGTGGGTCGGCGTCAGAATGAGTGCGCAGGGGAAAGCGCAGGAAATAACGGCGGACGAAGAACGGCGCGTTTTCAGGCAGCCCGAATAGATCCTCGTAAAGGACGTTTGTCCTACGCGGCGTTTTCCCTTGGTCTTCCGCTGCCGCTACTTTTCCCTTGGGCGTTGCGAGCTGCCAGCCACGCTCTTCAATAACGTGCCAGGCGAGGCTGTATTCGGGACTCACCATGCTGGCAAGGAAATCGGTAAGCTCCAAAGGCAGATGATAGATGGCCAATGGTGGGTTGCGCGGATCCAGTGCATTGGATTGGCCGCTGTTGGTCAGGTGGTATGCACTGACCGAGGAAGGCCGCCGATCCGCAGATTCGTTCCGCCTTTCAGCTTCAACCTCGAGGAGGGTCCTGATCAAGAGCGTCCTCGCTGAGGCCGGGGCCTCTGGCATCTTCTTGCTGCCCTCCTGTTGTGCAAGCATCAAAGCGCTCAAGTTCGCCTTGACAAATCTGGACGCGAACTCACAAATCAAATCTGGATTATCAGAGTGGACGGCAAGTAACCTGCCTCCGATCTTTGCACAACCCAAGGGAAATGCCTGAATGCATAGCATGGCCTCGCCGGAGATGGGGAGCCCCACGTCGCCCCACGGGTGGAAGTTGATGACTCCCTCTCCCGTGAGCAATGGAACGTGCTGTCGAAAAGCGCGCCCAGGCGGCAGACTGTCCGAGAAGCTAATGGCTGTCGCCGGTTTGCCCGTAAAAGGGCAGGTCTCCAATTCGCTGGATTGCCCCATCCTGCTTTCCCGCAAGACGCGGTTGGCATATTCCCGGCGTCGTTCCGGCTTTTTCTCGAAAGCGGGCTGTGTGAACCCCGAGTTTGGGAACGCGACATTCAGGAACGATTTAAGTGGGTCGCGTACGTACTCTCGGCTGATGAGTTTGACGATCTCTTCCAGATCTGCCTCGGTCACTGCCTCCACATTGGTTTTGCCCACATATGCAACAATCGTTGCGGCCCCTACATCTACGAGCGGATGTCCCGTGTATCTCAGCATAAGTACCACCCTTTCGCCGCTTATCAAAATGCCCGGAAGGGAGTGGGCTTTCATAATTGCCCTTGCCTATTATCCGTTATCCTCCGTTCCTTCGCTGGCAGCCCTGCCAGCCTTCATTTGCCCCAGCTTTCCTTCGAACTCCTCATCGCTCAAGACCTCTAGCTCGCAACCGCGCTCGTTCAGCACGCGCTCGACGGCCAGGCGGATCGAGGTTGGGAAGACCCATTTTGTGTACGGGTAGGGCAGATCGATTTGCTCGTCGCACATCGCCCCGAAGGCCCGCAGCGCCCACCAGTTGCCGCTTTTGCCCCGCCCGTGGCCCAGGTCCCCTCGTTCGGTCACTACTACCAGCTTATCCCCCTGCACGTTGCCGATCGGCATCACTCATCACCCATCTCTCACAACATTTGCACGGCCGGAACCGGGCTTACCACGCAAGGCGCGGAGGATGGAGGGAATGCCAGGATTCCTTCCTCGCGCTCCGCGGCCTCGGCGGTTAAACTCGTCCGTAGCGAGATTGCCGTCGCTCGCTACCACCTGCCCACCCAGGCCTTGTACGCGGGGCGCTCGCGGCGGACGAAGGTGGCCAGGTGGCGGGCCTGCAGCTGGATGATCGTGCGCACCTTGTGCCGATTGCCTTCATACGGCTCCTCGCCGTCCAGCCGTTCGAAGAGCTTGGCGGCCAGCGTCTTCCTGGCGGCCGTATCCAACCGTCCATCCTCGTCCAGCGTCAATTCGCCGTGCCGGCCCAACAGCGCCAGCACGGTGCGGTCCACCACCATCTGTCGGAACTCCTCGATCAGGTCCAGCACCAGGCTGGGCTTCCCCGGCCGGTCCACGTGCAGGTAGCCGCCGTACGGGTCCAGCCCGGCCAGCACGATCGCCCGCTCCACCTGGCCGTAAAGGATGCCGTAGCCGTAGTTGAGCAGGCAGTTCACCAAGTCCGTCGCCCCCCGATGCTCGCGCCCGGGCCAGCCCACGTCGGCCGGCACCACCTGCCGCAGCGCCTCCCAATAGCGCCGGGCGGCCAAACCCTCCACGCCCATCAGCTCCGCCCGCGCGTCGTCCAAGGTCGCCCCCGGCACGCCGTCCACCCGGCCGGCGAGGTCCTGGACATCCGTCGCTGCCCGACGCAGCTCCTCGTACACCGCCGGCTGGGCCTCGTGCCGATACTTGGCCACGTAGCGCAAGAGGTTCACCTGGTTTGCCAACTTGCCACGCACGAAGGCCTTGGCCAACGCCAGGCCCCGCTCGTCCGTGTAGGCCAACAACTGCTCGCGCCGCGTCGCCACCGTGCCCGTCAAATCGGTGGAGATCACCGTGGCGTAGGGCTCGCCCCTGCCGGTGAGAAAGGTGATCGGGATGCCGCGGGTGCCGCATTCGTAGATGACGTCGCTGCTGAGGCCGACGCCGCTGGCGGCTATCAGCAGCTGCTCCAGGTCGATCAACGGCACCTCGGTCAGCAGCTCCCCCTTCTTCTGCACCTGCACGCGTTCGCTCTTCTTGCCGACGAAGACGCCGAACTGATCGACGATGAGCGGCTGCACGGCTATTCCTGCCTCCCGGGCCCCGGCTGCCCGTCCAAGATCCGGTAGAGCCCGCAGCCCTTCACGGCGTCCTTGCCCACGTGCGTCA
This sequence comes from Chloroflexota bacterium, assembly GCA_021847625.1. Next base: position 604 of record JAJZQK010000547.1, on the reverse strand, counting down.
GTTCGCCCCAAGCCAGCCAGGGCAACAATGGGCCCAGGTTGCCCTCGTAGACGGCCCGGCCGACGAAGCCGTCGAGCCGTTTGGGCGCGCCATGGCGGGTGGAGTAGCCGCGAACCTCTTCCCAGCGCGTCTCGTCGGCCACCAGCCGCACGCTGTCGGCGCGGGCCATCAGGTCCGCGAAGTCGATTGGCAGCTCCCCCGCGCCGTATTCTTCCCAAAGCGAGGAAAGCCGCTCGATCAGCCGCTGCACCAGCGGGCGCAGGAGCGGCTTCGACAGAGAGCGCCCTCCCTCCACGATTCGCGTTGGCGTCAGGAATTCCACAGCCAGGCCGTCCGGCGCCAGGGCCCGCGCTCGCCCTAGCACCTGCTCGTGGATCACCGGCAGGTTGGGCACGGCCACCAACTCGTCGCCTCGCTGCAACACCACCTGCTCCTCGCCCGTTAGGGGGTTGGCCGCCACTATACGTTCGATGGCAAACCGGCCGGCCCGCCAACGACCATGACCGTCGGGCACCTTACGGCCGATGCCCTCGTCTTCGAGCCTGCGGGCGGCGACTATCACGTAGGGGAACAGCGTTATCGCCCGCGCGTACACCGTCAGGCC
>JAJZQK010000546.1 GCA_021847625.1 Chloroflexota bacterium | reverse complement strand
CAAGTCCATTCGGCAGGCGTGTAAGCATCGGCTCACACCTCACCCGACTCTCTGGGCTCCACTACCTGCGTACTCGTCTCGATCGCCGTCTTTGCACTATGCGATTGGCCGGAGTATACACCCGGCCGGAAGGGGCTGTCAAGCAAATTGACAACGCAAATTGCGAAGTCTATGCTCTTAGCTTGTCCAAGGCGCCCTTGATGGCCTGCATCGCCTGCTCCAGGTTCTCATAGGAGTCGGCGTAGGCGAGCCGCAGATAACCCTCGCCCCAGTCGCCGAACGCCGAGCCCGGTACGGTGGCCACGGCGGCCTCCTTCATCAAATAACCTGCCATCTCTAGCGAGGGCATGCCGAACGACTTGATGTTGGGGAAGACGTAAAAGGCCCCTTGAGGCCGGGGGCACTGCACTCCCTCCATCGTCCCCATGGCGTCCAAGATCATGCGACGGCGACGGTCGAACTCGGCCACCATCTGCGCCACGCATTCCTGCGACCCTCGGTAGGCCGCCACGGCGCCCGCCTGGGCGAACGAAGTGGCGCAAGAAACGCTCGACATGTGGACCTTGAGAATTGGCCGGATCAGATTGTTCGGGGCCGCCGCGTAGCCCAAGCGCCAGCCGTCCATCGCGTAGGCCTTGGAGAAGCCGTTGACGGTGATCGTGCGCTCCGCCATTCCCGGGAAGGAGCCGATGCTATAGTGGACGGCGCCGTCGAAGATTTGCTTCTCGTAGATCTCGTCCGAGATGACGAGCAGATTCCTCCGCTGGGCGATCCCGGCCAGCGCCTCCAGCGTTTCCTTGCTTGCCGCCGCGCCAGTGGGGTTGTGAGGCGTGATGATAACTAGTATCTTGGTCCGCGGCGTGATGAGACGCTCCACCTCTGCGGGGTCGATCTGAAAGCCGTTCTCCTCGCGCAGGGGCACGGCGACGGGAACCCCGCCGGCCAGGCGAACGCAGCCGAAGTAGTCCAGCCAGCAGGGGTCGGGCAGCAGCACCTCGTCGCCCGGATTGAGCAGGCCTTGCATGGAGCAGTAGATGACCGTCTTTACGCCGGCCGTCACGAGCACGCCCCCGTTCGGGTCGACGACCACGCTGTTCTCGCGCTGGAGCTTGTCGGCGATGGCTTGGCGCAGCTCGGGAATGCCGAGGCTGGCGACATAGTGCACGTTGCCCTCTGCCAAGGACTTCACCGCGGCTTCTTTGATGTGGGCGGGCGTGTCGAAGTCTGGCCGCCCAATCTCCATATGGAAGACCTTCCGGCCCGCTGCCTCTAGGCGCTGGGCCTCCTCAAAGACCACCCTGATGCTGGAGAATGGGACGTCCTTCACCCTATCTGAGTCCCAGGCTTGCTCTGCCATACCATTCACTCCTTGCGCGGATTTCTGGGCTGTAGTTCGCGTACTCGGTCGGCGCGGGCACAATGCCCGTTCCTGGGGCGTTGCCCGCACAATAGATGATTCGCCGGTCAGCGTCGCCGCTGCCGTCCGACCGAGCGGAGTGTAGCACAAGCGAGGGCCGGGCGCAACCAGAGGTCTACGGCAGCAGGGCCAGGGCTCGGCGGCCGTAGTCGCAATGGGGCAGAAGTATGCAGTCGGGGCAACGAGGCCGCTGGGCGCGGCACACCAGGCGACCATGCTTGATCGTCAGGACGTGGAAGCCGAAGACGTCGCTTGGGGGCGTCATCTCCTCCAGCAGGTCGTGGGCGGCCTCAACCGTCGCGTTCTCAGGGTAGAGGCCCAGTCGGCGGCTCACGCGGTACACGTGGGTGTCCACGGGCATCGCTGGCAGGCCCAGGCCGAAGAGGAGGGCGCAGGCGGCGGTCTTCGGGCCTACGCCGGGCAGGGAACGCAGTTCTTCCTTGGCCTCGGCCAGAGGGACGTCCTTCAAGTGCTCGAGGCTGAGCCGGCCCTGTCGGGCCATGATCGTTTGTAGGACGGCTTTGATGCGCGGCGCCTTGACGTTAGACAGCCCGGCCGTCTTGATGGCCCTCGCGATTGCGCCGATGGGCGCGTCGCGAACACCCTCCCAGTCGCCGAAGGTAGCCAGCAGATTGGCGTAGGCGCGGTCGGTGTTGGCGTCGGAGGTGTGCTGGGAGAGGATGGCGCCGATGAGCTCGCCCACGGGGTTGGCGCGGCCCGTCCAGTGCGGCTCGCCGTACTGCGCACGCAGTTGGGCATAGACCCTGGCCGCCTTCTCTCGCGTTTCGGCATCCGTGACGACGATGGTCAATGGGGTTATCCTTTGGCTAGGTGCAGGCCGCGAGTCCCCGACCAGGGGCTCGCGGTGGAAGCACAGGTGATTGGTTTACTTCTCGTCGGCTCAGGGCGCGGTTTCGAGCGCCTGCTTGACCCGGGCCACGAGCTCGCCCCGGGGCACCAGCTCCATCTCGCCGGTCGCCCGACGCTTCGTTTCCACCTGGTCCTTGCGGATGTTGCGCGGGCTCACCGTCAGACGAAGCGGTAGGCCGATGAGGTCCGCGTCGTTGAACTTGACGCCCGGCGTCTCCTCGCGGTCGTCGAAGAACGTCTCGATGCCGGCCGTGTTCAGCTCGTCATACGCGGTCTCGGCGTAGGCTGCCACCTCCGGGTCGTCCATGCCCAGAGCGACGATGTGCACGTCGAAGGGGGCGATGGCGCGGGGCCAGATGATCCCATGGTCGTCGTGGTGCTGCTCGACGATGGAGGCGATGAGACGATCAAGGCCGATGCCGTAGCAGCCCATGATGATCGGATGCTCGGTGCCGTCAGCGCCGAGGTAGGTCGCCTCCATCGCCGCCGAGTACTTGGTGCCGAGCTTGAAAGTGTGCCCCTCCTCGATGCCCCGGGCGGCGTGCAGCGTGCCCTCGCAGCGAGGGCAACGGTCGCCTTCGCGCGCCTCCGCAATGTCGTCCACGACGTCCGGACGGACGTCCCTGCCGAGCTGTACGTGCAGCAGGTGGGTATCCGGCCGGTTAGCACCGCCGATATACTCGGTGTCTTCGCGGACGGAGTCGTCGGAGACCACGTAGATGCCGGACAATCCGACGGGCGAGACAAAGCCGGGATGGATGCCGGCGGCGCGCAGCTCCTCGTCGGTCGCCAGCCTCAGATGCGGCGACTGCAGCACACGCATGAGCTTGGCCTCGTTCACGGCGAGGTCGCCCCGGATGATCACGGCCACCAGCTTGTCGCCCGAGGTGTACATCACCGTCTTGAGCATCTGCCCCTGCGGGGCGTCGAAGAAGCGCGCCAGGTCTTCGATTGTCTTCACGCCTGGGGTCGAGACGAGCTCGACCTCCTTGTCCGTCTTCTCGGCCACCGGAGCAGGCTTCACGAACTCCGCCCGCTCCAGGTTGGCCGCGTAGCCGCAGCCGTCGCAGAGCATGAAGGTGTCCTCGCCCGTCGGCGATAGGAACACGAACTCGTGCGAGCCGGTGCCTCCCATCATCCCCGGGTCGGCCTCGACGGGTATGACGTCGAGCCCCGTGCGGCGGAAGATGTT
>JAJZQK010000545.1 GCA_021847625.1 Chloroflexota bacterium | reverse complement strand
CTAAAACGCTTGACAGGGGTTCAGCCGCATGTTAGTCTTATAACGTTACATTGTAACGTTATAAGACCGAGGTGGGTCCAAGTGCCCAGCGTAAAGGACGTCGCCCTCGCGGCGGGCGTGTCGCCCATGACCGTCTCCAACGTCTTCTCCGGCCGGGTGCCGGTGCGCGACCGCACGCGCCAGCGGGTGCTGGCGGCGGCCAAGAAGCTTGGCTACCTCCCCCACGGCCCCGCCCAGGCCCTGCGGACCGGGCGCAGCTTCACCATCGCCCTCTCCCTGCCGCTGATCACCAACCTCACGATGGCCGCCATGGCCCAGAGCGCCAGCAGGGAGGCCTGCGCTGCCGGCTATATGCTCTCCGTCTCGCCGCTGGAGTACAACGCGGAGCTGGAGCGCGCCCACTTCGACGCCCTCGCCCGCCAGCGCGTCGCCGTCGTCATCGCCATCCCCGTCAGCAACGACCCCCGGCCCTACGTCCAGCTTCAGCAGACGGGCACGCCGGTGGTCTTCGTCGACCGGCGGCCGCCAGGCATTACGGCCGACCTTCTGGCCTCGGACCACCGGACGGGCACCCTGGCCGCCGTTCGCCACCTTCTGGCCACGGGGCGGCGGCGCGTCGCTATGCTGATGCCGCCCGCGGAGATCGGCTCTAGCGTGGCGCGCATCGAGGGCTATGTCGCTGCTTATGCCGAGGCGGGTCTGCCGGCTCCCAGCGACCTCTTCCGGCCCGGGCTCCTCACCCAGGGCGATGCCTACCGGGTCACCGCCGAGTTTCTGGACCAAGCCGAGCCGCCGGATGCCATCATCGCCACTGGACCGTCCCTCACCCTGGGGGCGCAGTCGTGTCTGCGCGAGCGGGCGGTGCAAATACCGGCCGAGATGGCCTTCGTGGGCACGGGTGACGTACGCTGGGCCGGACTTGTGGAGCCCCCGCTCACCGTCGTCGAGGTCGACGGCGAGGAGCTAGGACGGCGGGCGGTAGGAATGGCCATCGAGCGGTTAGAAGGGCAGGCTTCCCTCCCGCCCGCGCGGGATATCTATTTCCCCACCCGACTGGTCATCCGCGGTTCTACCGTCGAGCCCGGGCGCCGGCTGGCGGCGGACCTCGTGGCCGAGCAGTCCTTACTGACAGGACTTACGCGGTGGGAGTCGGACTAACCGCGGAGGACGCAGAGGATAGGGAGAATGCCCGACTCCTTCCGTCTCCTCCGCGGTCTCCGCGGTGAAAACCCGTCTACCACGTGAGTCCTGTTACTGAGGCCAGGTTAGTGTGTTTGACGCAGATAGCCAAACGTGGGGAGGTGCTTAGGAAGGATTCTCCGACTGGTTAGCCGACGAAAGCGAGATCACAATTTGGTCGACAGGCTCGACCGCAAGTTCTGTTTGGAGGTATCGAGCATGACGCAGGATAGTGAGACGAAGAGGCATCTCACGCGACGGAACTTCCTGAAGTTAGGAACCATGGCGGCAACCGTCGGTCTGCTGCAGGCCTGCAGCCCCGCCGCGGCGCCGACCCCGGCCCCCCAGCCGACGGCAGCCAAGCCGGCCGCCCAGGCGCCCACCGCGGCTCCGCGGTCACAACCGACCGCTGCCCCCACCAAGGCCCCGGCGACGCCGACAACGCCGGCCGGTCCCAAGCGGGGGGGCACTTTCACGATGGCCCGCTCGCAGAGCATCATCGAGTTCAACCCCCTCAGCCTGATGGCCGGACACTTCGGGTTCACGCGGGCCATGTTCAACACGCTGGCCCACTACGACGACAACTTGCAGCTGCAGCCGGAGCTCGCCGAGAAATGGGCCTTCTCCAGCGACGGCAAGGAGCTGTCGCTTAGTCTGCGGCAGGGCGTCAAGTATCACAGTGGCCGCGAGTTCACCTCCGACGACGTCAAGTACTCCGTCGAGTTCGGGCAGACCGACGACCAATCCACCATGCGCACCCTGTTCAAGACGATCAAGGGGGTGGAGACGCCTGACAAGTACACGGTCGTTTTCAAGTTCGACGGCCCCAACCCCGGCATCTTCGACGCCCTGGACACCCTCTATATGCTGGACAAGGAGACGATCGCCGACCGCGCCAAGACGGCCGTCGGCACCGGCCCCTTCAAGTTCGACAAGTACGTCCCCAACGACCGCGTGGAGATGGTCGCCTTCAAGGACTATTGGGATAAGCCCAAGCCCTATTTGGACAAATACATCGCCCGGCAGATACCCGACCTCGCCTCGCTGGCCATCAACCTGGAGTCGGGGGCGGTGGACGCCATCTGGCAGCCTTCGATGGTGGACCTCAAGCGCCTCAAGGACAGCGGCAAGTATGCGGTAGATCCCGGGGACAAGGGGGCGATGGTCTACTCAGTGATGATCAACACGCAGGTGAAGCCCTTGTCCGATAAGCGTGTGCGCCAGGCCATCGCCTGGTCCATCGACAGGAAGCGTTTCTGCGAGACGATCCTCCTCGGCCTGGCCCAGCCGAGCTGCCTGATGTGGCCCCGGAACTCCTGGGCCTACTTCCCGGACCTGGAGGGCAAGGTCGGCTACGACCTGGATAAGGCCAAGGGTCTACTCAAAGAGGCGGGCGTCGGCGATGGGTTCGAGACGGAGATTCTCGTCTCCTCGAAACTGCTGCCCCCGGCGGCCGCCCTGGCGCAAATCATCCAGGCCGACCTGAAGAAGATCGGCATCAACGCGAAGATAGTCGATCAGGAGCCGACGCAGTTCCAGAACCGCATCACGAAAGCCGGCGACACCTCGATCGTCTGCCATGGCTATGGCCGCAACAGCCGCGATCCGGGCACTCTCGTCACCGGTGCCGTCTTCTGGTACACCTATCAGCAGGGCGGCGTGGCGACGAAGTTCGAGTCCGCCGAGTACGAGCAGCTGGTCGAAGAGCTCCAGTCGACCGTGGACCAGGAGAAGCGCAAGCAGACGGCGCGCAAGATCCAGGAGCTGGCGTTGGACGAGTGCTTCAACAACCCGGTGGGGCCAAACCAGCGTGGGTTTGCCTATGCGCCGTTCGTGAAGGGCTTCTCCTACAACATCGACTACGCGCCCAACCTGGCCGACATCTGGCTCGACAAGTAGACCATCCCTAAGTCCTGGCCTGGGGCGTGGAACCAACTCCGCGCCCCATTCTTGTTGGCACTGTGTCCCGGCAACCATTCAGCCGCTATAATACAACGCGAGCCATTTCTCAGGTTGGAGGCAGACCCAAGTGAATCGTCCCTATTACTTCCGCGCTCCCACGACGATCCTGTCCGGTCCCGGCGTTGCCGGACAAGTGGGGGAGCAAGCCAAATAGAAGTCGCTGCCGGGCTGCCCACGTCGCGAGGGGGCACGGCAGGCTCTGCTAGCGCCCCTGTCATCCCCGCGCAAGCGGGGATCCAGTTCGACGCCGTGGGAAAAGGAATACAGCCCCTTCGTCATCCCCGCGCAAGCGGGGATCCAGTCCCCGGCATGGCCACGCACCGGATGGATTCCCGCTT
>JAJZQK010000544.1 GCA_021847625.1 Chloroflexota bacterium | reverse complement strand
GGGTTCCACCTCGACGGTGAAGTCTCGTCCCGCGCCGGGATGAGACTTTATTTGTTGCTAAATGTGCGAGGTTCGCCCCGTGGAACGAGAGGTGATGGCCAAAGTGTTCAGGGAGGTAAGCAGCAAAGTCAGCTTTCCTGCTCTAGAAGAGGGCGTGCTCAAATTCTGGCAGGATGAGGACATCTTCCGCCGCAGCATGGAGCAGCGGCAGGACGGCCCGCGCTTCGTCTTCTACGAGGGACCGCCAACCGCCAACGGGCGGCCGCATATCGGCCACGTGCTGACCCGTGTGTTCAAGGACCTCTTCCCCCGCTACAAGACGATGAAGGGATACTACTGCGAGCGCAAGGGCGGCTGGGATACGCACGGGCTGCCAGTGGAAATCGAGGTGGAGCGCGAGCTCGGCTTCGAGGGGAAGCAGGCGATCGAGGCCTACGGCGTGGCCGACTTCAACGCCAAGTGCCGGGCGAGCGTCTTCCGTTACGTGGCGGAGTGGCGCCGCATGACCGACCGCATCGGCTTCTGGATCGACATGGACGATCCCTACGTCACCCTGCACAACACCTACGTGGAGTCCGTCTGGTGGATCCTGCGCCAGATGTGGGACAAGGGCATGCTCTACCAGGACTACAAGGTGGTCCCCTATTGCCCGCGCTGCGGCACATCCCTCAGTTCCCACGAGGTCTCGCTAGGCTATAGCGAGGTCGAGGACCCTTCGATCTACGTCAAGTTCGAGCTGCTGGATCCCCTGGATGTCGCAGGCGCGGACGGCCAGCCCGTCTATCTGTTAGTCTGGACGACCACGCCCTGGACGTTGCCGGGTAACGTCGCCTTGGCGGTGCACCCGGACCTGGAATACGTGCTGGTTGAGACGGCCGGCGTGGCGGGGGTCGATGCCCCCAAGCAGCGGTTGGTGCTCGCCCGGGCCCTGCTGGACAAGGCGCTGGTAGGCGAGTACAAGGTGCTGGCGAGCCTCAAGGCGCAGGACCTGGTCGACAAGCGGTACCGGCCGCTGTTTACCTTCGCCAAGCCCGACAAACCGGCCTATTACGTAATTCAGGCCGATTTCGTCACCGCCGAGGATGGCACGGGCATTGTCCACATGGCCCCGGCTTACGGCGAAGACGACATGCGGATGGCCCGCCAGCACAACCTGCCGGTCTTGGAGATGGTTGACCTGCGCGGCGACTTCGTGCCGGACGTCGCCCCCTGGCGCGGGGTCTTCGTCAAGGAAGCCGACCCGGACATCATCCATGAGCTACAGCACCGTGGCCTGATGTACCGCTCGGCACGGATAACGCACACCTACCCGATGTGCTGGCGCTGCAACACGCCGCTGCTCTATTACGCGAAGACCAGCTGGTTCGTGGAGCGCACCGCCGTCCGCAAAGCGCTGATCCGCAACAACGAGAAGATCAACTGGTACCCGGGGCACATCAAGCATGGCCGGTTTGGCGACTTCCTGGAAGGCATCATCGACTGGGCGCTGTCGCGCGAGCGCTATTGGGGCACGCCCCTGCCGATCTGGCAGTGCGAGTCGTGTGGCGAACGCCACTGCATCGGCAGCGTGCAGGAGCTGCATGAGAAGGCCATCAACAAGGAACTGACGATCGACCTCGACCTGCACCGGCCCTATGTCGACCTGATCATTCTCCCCTGCCCCAAGTGCGGGGGGCACATGAGGCGGGTGCCAGAGGTCATCGACGCCTGGTTCGACTCCGGTTCGATGCCGGTCGCCCAGTGGCACTATCCGTTCGGGGATCAGGAGAAGTTCAGGGCGCAGTTCCCGGCCGACTTCATCTGCGAGGCGATCGACCAGACGCGAGGATGGTTCCTTAGCCTGCACGTGATCGCCACCCTCCTCTTCGACGAGGTGGCCTACAAGAACGTGATCTGCCTGGAGCTCGTCCTCGACGACAAGGGCGAGAAGATGAGCAAGTCCAAGGGCAACGTCGTCGACCCCTGGACGGTGCTCGACGCGCAGGGCGCCGATGCGCTGCGGTGGTACCTGTACACCGCCTCGCCGCCAGGCACGCCGCGGCGTTTCTCCGCGGACCTGGTGGATGAGGCCCTGCGCAAGTTCATGCTCACCCTCTGGAATACGTATTCGTTCTTCGTGACGTACGCGAACATCGACCATTGGCAGCCGCCGGCCAGCGGCAGCGCCGTGGAGCCGCTCCAGTCCAGCCTGTCCCAGCTCGACCGCTGGATACTGGCCGAGCTCAACGTGCTGGTCGAGGATGTCACGCGGATGCTGGACAACTACGATCCGACGGGCGCCGGCCGGGCGATCGAGGACTTCGTGGACGTCCTCTCCAACTGGTACGTGCGGCGCAGCCGCCGCCGCTTCTGGAAGAGCGAGAGCGATCTGGACAAGGCCGCTGCCTACGCCACGCTCTACGAGTGCCTGGTGACGGTCGCTCGTCTGCTGGCACCGTTCACGCCGTTCCTGGCCGAGGAGATGTACCAGAACCTGGTGCGCACGGCGCGACCGGATGCAGAGCAGAGCGTGCACCTGACGGATTACCCGGTGGCGGAAACATCGCTGGTGGATAGGGACGTCATTGCCAATATGCGCCTGGTGATGCGGTTGGTCAGCCTAGGGCGGGCCGCCCGCAGCAAGGCCGGCGTCAAGGTCCGCCAGCCGCTGGCGGAGCTGATGGTGAAGGTGGATGCCCGCCAGCGCAAGGAGGCCCTCAAGCCGCTGCTCGGGCAGATAGCCGAGGAGATCAACGTTAAGCGAGTCTCGTTCGTTCATGATCCCGCGACGGTGGTAACGTATTCGCTCCGTCCCAAGTTGAACCTGCTAGGCCCAAAGTTCGGGCGTGATCTGCCGAAAGTGGTGTCTGCTCTGGGCAACGTCAATCCGGCTGACGTGCTGCGCGCGCAGCGGGCCGGTACGTCGGTGGCCGTCGACGGCTGGTCCCTCCTGCCGGAGGAGATCGAGGTCGTCCGCACCGAGAAGCCAGGCTTGGCCGTGGTGGAAGAAGGCGACTACCTGGCGGCTCTCAACACCGAGCTCTCGCCGGAGTTGCGGGACGAGGGCCTGGCGCGGGAACTGGTGCGCCAGGTGCAGACGATGCGCAAGGCGGCCGGGTTCAACATCGAGGATCACATCGTCACCTACTACCAGGGGGATGAGACGATTCAGCGGGTGATGGCCGATTACGCCGGTTACTTCGGGCAGGAGACGCTGTCCGACCGGCTGCTGACGGAGAAGCCTCCCGCCGGTGCCTACCACGAGCAGCACAAGCTCGACGGTCACCAGGTGACGCTGGGCGTGACCAAGGTCGGCAACGCGTAGTCCGCGAGTGCGAGCAAGACCCGGCGGCCAGGAGCGGCGAAATCTGCTCCTGGCCGACGAGTTTCTTTTTGACCGGTCTTGCGCGGTAGACGGCTTTTCACCACGGAGAGCGCGGAAGGTATCGGGCATTCTCTCCGTTCTCCGCGTCCTCCGCGGTTTATCCGGCTCCCGCCCCGTAACTAC
>JAJZQK010000008.1 GCA_021847625.1 Chloroflexota bacterium | reverse complement strand
AGCAAGGCACGTACTGCGGCCATTGAGTGAGGGAAGGGCAGAGAGGCACGGTCGATGGTCAAGCACATGGTATTCTTCAAGTTCAGACCGGGGCTAACGGACAAACAGATAGCGGCCTTCGTCCAAGCCTTGGCCGAGCTGCCCAGACAGATCCCTAAGGCCAAGAACTGGCACGCCGGGCGCAACCTGAGTTCAAGCGACCAGGCGTTCGATTTCGGCTACGTCTGCGACTTCGATAACTGGCACACGTTTGCGGAGTACACGAATCACCCGGCCCACGCCGATTTCTTACTCCGCTACGTGACGCCCCATGTCGCCAACCGGGCCATGGTCGACATCGAGTTCTAAGACAGGCAGTCGTCGGCGATGCCGGCCTCTAGGAGGCGGTCATAGGTGGTGGCGAGCTCCTCCGGGATGAGGCGCGTTTCGCCTATCGCCGGCATGAAATTGGTGTCGCCTACCCAGCGGGGAACCACGTGCATGTGCACGTGGTTCTCCACCCCCGCACCGGCAGCGCGGCCGATATTCACGCCGATGTTGAAGCCGTCCGGCGACATCGCCCGTCGCAGCGCCTCTACGCTCCGCTTCACCAACACCATCATCTCCGCCAGCGTCGCCGCGTCGAGATCGTCGATGTTCGGGCAGTGCGCGTACGGTACCACCATCAAATGCCCGTTGTTGTAGGGATAAAGGTTGAGGATGATGAACGCACGCTCGCCGCGATAGAGGATTAGGTTCTCCCGATCACGGTTCTGGCGCACTCTGGTGCAGAAGATGCACCCCGTCTCGTCGTCCGTCTTGTCAGAGAGAATGTAGGCCATTCGCCATGGAGTCCACAGTCGCTTCATGCTTTCGCCCATTCGCTAGAGATTCATAGATTGAGACCAGTCGCCGCCCGGCCTCCTGCCAGGAGAACCGCTCCACCGCCCGCTCCCGCAGGGCGCGTCCAATCTCGTCGGCAGCCAGCACGTCTCCGTATAACAGGTAGTCCAAAGAAACGGCCAGCGATTCCCAATCGCCTATCCGCGCGTACACGCCCAGGTCGCCCAGGATCTCGTGGCTCACCGGTGTGTCGAACGTCACGGTGGGCAGGCCGACCGCCATGTAGTTGAGCAGCTTACCGTTGCCCTCGGTTTCGGAGATCTTCGGCGACACCGCCACATCCCCGAGCGCCAGATAGGCGGGCGCCTCCCCGTAGGGCACGCGCCCGGTGAAGGTCACGTGCTCGGCGACGCCCAGCTCACGCGCCATCTGCTGGTAGCGGGCCTGGCCGGGGAACCCCATCATCAACAGATGGACGTCCCCGCGCGTCTTCAGCAACTCGGCCAGAGCGAGCAGCAGATGGCCGCTGCCTTGATACTGCGCCAGCAGGCCCAGGTACACGATCAGCTTGCGGTTGAACGGGATGCCAAGCCGGGCCAGCAGCGCGGCCTTGTCGTCCTCCCGCACCTGCCAGCGAGGAAAGAAGCGCTCGGTGTTGACGCAATCGGGCAGCGGCATTACTTTCGCCTCGGGGTAGCCGAAGTCGCTGACCAGCACGCTTGCCGCGTTGTGGGAGCTCGTCAGCACGACGTCGGCCAGGCCGTTGATTTTTCGCTCCAGCGCCAGCAGCGGCCGATACAGGCCCCCTTCGCGGCTCAGCCCCATGAAGCCGTGATCGATCATCTCGCTCGTCAGGCTGCCCTGGTAGTCGAAGATCAGAGGCACGCGCCAGAGTTTGCTCAGCACGCCGCCGATCAGCGCCCCCTCGTGGAGGTGTGCGTGTATGACATGCGGGCGGACGCGGACGGAAGCGAGCAGCGTCCGCAAGGAGAGGAGGGCATCGAAGTAGACTCGATAAGGAGAAGAACCCACCTGCACCCCGTCGCGCCAAGGCAGACCGAGCGCCCGCCGGATGTTGAGGCCAGGTACATCGTTGCCGCTGCGATAGGTGCAAATCGTCACCGTGCTCCCCAAGGCTTGCAGGGCAAGCGTCTCCTCGAGGATTCGCACATGACACCCGTAATCGGAGAAGAACGATGTCGGAGCGATTTTCAGGACGCGGAAACTAGGTACACCCATTGTCTGGGTAGCTACAGACTGGAGGTCTTCCTCCTTCGGCCTGGTGGCGACCACTATGTCCCCTCTCTACACCGCATAGCCCCCTTAGGTTCGGTCCATAACCGCCAGCGGAACTTGATCAACTCTCTGAAGGCGCGGATTACGACGTCCGGCCGCCCCCCGGTTGGCTTGCCTGCCGTCCTTGGCAAATGCTTCACCGCGACCTCACTCACCTTGTGCCCGGTTCGCCTTGCCCGCACCAGGAACTCGGTGCTGAAGGTGGCGCCCCGGGACTCCACCTGGAAGTCCTCCATGATGCTGCGCCGGAACAGCTTGAACGCGCAATCCACGTCGCGCGCGGTATAGCCGAACAGCAGGTTGATCAGGACCTTCCAACCCCAGGCGTAGGCCAGGCGGTGGAAGGGGTCGACGCGGGGGGCCCGGTAGCCGATGGCAAGGTCGGCATCGGCCATTAGCGGCAGGAGATTGGCGATCTCGCGCACATCGAACTGGGCATCGCCATCGGTCATGAATACGAGGTCCTTGCGGGCGGAGGCGAAACCGGTCGCCAACGCCGCTCCATACCCCTTATTGACCGGGTGTTGCACCAGACGGACCCGCGGATATCGCTCCGCCAGATCCGTCGTCACCGCCGCCGTCCTGTCGCGGCTGCCGTCGTCGACGACCAGGATCTCGTAATCTTCGCTCAGGCCATCCAAGGCCTCGACCACGTTGCCAACGGTGCGACTTATGTTGTCCTGCTCGTTGTATGCGGGGAGCACCACCGAAATACTCGCCAAAGAGCCATCCCCCCTAGCCTAGCTGTTCTTCACTCACAGCACGGTCCGTATTCTACACCACCAACCCGATGCCTGCAACGCCGAGCGGCTCGCCTAGGCACAGCCTCCCCTTGCAGGTGGCCCTTCGCGGCTGCCGAAACCCTGGTCCGTCCTCGGCATCGCCGCCCGGATTCGTTGCAGCAGTCCGTCCACGTCGAACGGCTTTTCGATCAGATCGACGGCGCCGGCCGCCAGCGCCTCTTGCTTGTCTTGGTCGCGGCCGAGGGCCGTGATGGCGATGACGGGAATGCGTGCCGTGCGAGGATTGGCCCTCAATCGGCACATCACGTCGAAGCCGGTCAGGCGGGGAAGCAGGAGGTCGACCAGCACTAGGTCGGGAAAGGCCGTCTCGATCAGCTGAACGGCCTGTTCACCGTCTTCCGCCAGTAGGACTCGATAACCGCCGATATCCTCGACGACGGTACGCATAACCTCGCGGTTGTCGGGCTCGTCTTCGGCAATCAGTACGGTTCGTTTCTCTTGCACTGCCGCAACTCTCGTCCGATCGTCATACTTGGCCAATTATACCATGGCGAGCTGGCCACCCAACGAACGCCAAAAGCCCTCGACGCGCAATGAAAACGCATCGAGGGCTTTGCTCGCGTCCAGCCCCACAGCGCTAACCGCCACTTCCCACGCGAGCATCAGTAGGATAGCACGAGCATGACAGGCCCGCAATAGCCTATTCAGGCTAGGCCAATAGGTTACCGCCACTCTGCCACGCGGACGGTTAGCCTATCGGCGTGCTGACGCCGAATCGCCACCCGGAACGCCTAATCACGGGCGCCGGATGGACAACACGTACCCCTGGTAGGAGTAGAGGGCGTACAGAAAGCGCTCGTGCGGATACTCCGTTATGCCCCCGAAGTAGGTCGACGGATCGTTGACGGTGATGGCATTCTCCGTCAGCCCCGTCACGACGACGTAGTGGCCCACCTGCCCCAACCGATAGGCGGCCGGCCATTCCTCGTCCGCCGCCCTGCCACCGTACAGTGCCTTCATATCCAAGGAACAGATCACCGGATGCCCGTCCGCCAGGTCGCGGCGCATTGGGTCGGCGAGGGTCGGGATCCGCAGGCGCAGCTCGCCCCCAGCCTCCAGGAAGCGGAGCATGCCGCCGAGGTAAGCCGCCTGTTTCTCGGTCAGGTCCTCCCCCGTCAGCAGCTGACGCAGGTCGGCCATCATCTGCTGACTACTCTGACGCTCGTACGCGAGGGGCAGGCGCGTCACGTCGTGCGTAACAAGCGATACGGCAAAGCCGTTGTCGACCGCGTGGCGGCCGAGTTCCTGGATGTAGACGCCGGTGGGTATGCGTTGGACCTCGGCCAGGAGGTCGGGGACGCTGCGGTGCAGGCCGTAGTACTCGTAAACCATCTTCAGGCACCATAGGCTGCACAGAGGCACCCCTCGCTCCTGATGGTAGTGGGGAACCTGCAAACGTAATCCGGCCATGCCGACCTCCTCTTCCATCATTTCCCGCTGTTGCTTACAATTATCCTCGGCGGGCGGTAATGCGTCCAGTGGCTCTCGTAGCCCTGCTCGCATGCCTGCCTGCACGGGATCTCCACACGGACTTTGCATAAACTGGCGAAGTCAGCTAATAATGTCATGGTAGAATTTGTCGAGCAAGGCTAGGAAAGTGGGTATGCAGCAGAACAGAGAGAAGATACTAGTCGTGGACGACGAGGACAGAATCGTCGGCATCTTGCGAGCCTACCTGGAGAAGGAGGGTTATCGCGTGCTGGCGGCCCGCGATGGGCAGGAGGCGATGGCCCTGGCCGGCCGCGAGAACCCAGACCTGATAGTGCTCGACCTCATGCTGCCGGGCATGCCCGGCTGGGATGTCTGCCGGGAGCTACGGCGCACTTCTAGCGTGCCCGTGATCATGCTCACGGCCCGCGACGACGACACCGACAAGATCGTCGGCCTGGAATTGGGCGCCGACGACTATATGACCAAACCGTTCAACCCCAAGGAACTGGTGGCGCGGGTGCACGCCGTGCTTCGGCGAGCCAAGCCTGCCCCCGCCGCCGCCAGTCGGGTCCTTTCGGTTGGGAAGCTCGCCGTCGACGCCGACCGGCACGAAGTGCGGGTGGGGGACCAGCCTGTGGCCCTGACCCCCAGCGAGTTTACTATCTTGGAGACGCTTGCCGCCAACCCCGGGCGCGTCTACAGCCGCCTGCAACTGCTGGAACGAGTACAGGGAGAGGCGTTCGAAGGCTATGAACGGACCATCGACAGCCATGTCAAGAATCTACGCCAGAAGATCGAGGCCGACCCGCGTCGACCCCAGCTCGTACTCACCGTCTTCGGCATCGGCTACAAGTTCACGGAGCACCCCGATGCGTAGCATGGCCTGGCGCTTGTTGCTGGCATTCCTAGCCGTCACGGCGCTCGCCATCGGCACGGTAGCCTACGTGGCCGATCAAGCCACACAGCAGGGCTTCCAGGCCTACGTCCAAGGGGGCGGCCAAGCCTATATCCAACGCTTGGCCCAGAACCTGGCGGATTTCTACGCGAGCAAAGGTAGCTGGGACGGCGTGCAGCAGATGCTGGACGTGGAAATGCGCCCCTCCGGCAGCCGCCTTGTAGTGGCCGACGCCCACGGGTCCATCGTCGCCGATACGGCCGGGCAGTCGGTGGGCCAGCCGGCAAGTGATTTGCAGATGGGGGACCCCATGCCGATCACCGCGGGAAACCAGCAGGTGGGGCAGCTGTACACGGCCTCCACCCCGCCCGGTTGGTCGGCGGCAGGTGCCGGGGTAATGGGCCGGGGCGTGGGGGCACAGCGCCGTGCAGCGGAGAACTCGCCCCTGAGCACGGCCACGATCGTGACCCCGGAGGACTCCTTCCTGGCTTCGGTCAACCAGGGGCTGTGGCTCGGGGCAGCGGGAGCCGGCTTGCTGGCCATTGGCCTCAGCGTCGTCCTTACCCGCCAGATCGTCGGCCCCCTGGGTGCTCTCGTCGCGGGCTCACGGCGTCTGGCCACGGGCGACCTCAGCCACCGCGTCGACATCAAGTCGAAAGATGAGGTGGGCGCCGTGGCTAGCGCCTTCAACGCCATGGCCGAGAGCCTGGAGCGCAACGAGCGCTCGCGCCAGAACTTGCTCGCCGACATCGCCCACGAGCTGAAGACGCCGCTGACGATCATCGAGGGCACGGCAGACGGCATCCTCGACGGGGTCATCGAACCGTCGGCGGAACAGGTCGGCATAATCAAAGAAGAGGCGGCCATGTTGGCCAAGCTCATCGGCGACCTCAGGGACCTCTCGCTGGCGGAGGCAGGCCAGCTCCAACTCGAGCGCAACCGTGAGGACCTGGCGGACGTGGTGGGACGCGTCGTGCGGCGATGCGAGCCGAGCGTCCGCGACAAGGGCCAGGAGTTGGTGTCCGAACTCGACGCCAGCTTGCCGCCGGTCTTCGTCGACGCCGACCGGATCGGCCAGGTCGTCAGCAACCTTATCTCCAACGCGGTGCGCCACACGCCCAGCGGCGGTCGGATCGCCGTCTCCGTGCGACGCGAGCCGAAAGACTCCGCGCGGGCGCGCATCACCGTCGCCGACACCGGCGAGGGCATACCGGCCGAAGACCTGCCCCACGTCTTCGAGCGCTTCTATCGCGCCGACAAGTCGCGGTCCCGGCGCAGCGGCGGCTCGGGGCTAGGGCTGGCCATCGCCAAGCAGATCGTCGAAGCGCACGGCGGGCAGGTCTCGGCGGAGAGCGAGCGGGGGCGGGGCAGCGCTTTCCATATATCCTTGCCGCTGGGCGAGCGATAGCCGTTAGGGACGGCGCTATTTGACGTGTGAGTGTGTTTATGTTATAATCTCGCGCAGGGAGCATCGTTGGTCTATACGCTTCTCTCGCATTCAGATTCCCTCCGGTTCACCTAACTCTGTCGTGCTCAGTATAGGCGTGGAGTTCATGGATCCCCGGCCGAAGACTGCGGAGTGGCGGTTCAGCACGCTATTCTCAAACCCACCTACATAACCAACCTAGTAAACGCCAACAAAGGACGACGGGCAGGTGCCTCCGCAAGGAGGCAGCGTTCGGCCGCCGATTTGCGGTGCGTTTATCAAAGCCCAAGGAGCACAAACAGACATGCTCACAATGGCAGAGCTCGAGTCAAAGAAGCTTGACGAGCTGCAGGACCTAGCCAAGGAGTTCAGCCTCTCCGGCTACAGCGGGCTGCGGAAGCAGGATCTGGTGATCCGCCTCCTGCAGGCGCAGAGCGAACAGCAGGGCTACATCTTCGGCGGTGGCGTGTTAGACATCGTCGACGACGGCTTTGGGTTCTTGCGCAAAGACCGCTATCTGCCCGGCTCCAGCGACGTATACGTCTCGCAGTCGCAAATCCGCCGTTTCGGACTGCGCCAGGGGGACTACGTCAGCGGCCAGATAAGGCCGCCGAAGGAGAGCGAGAAGTACTTCGGGCTCCTGCGCGTCGAGGCCGTGAACGGCTTGGACCCGGAGATCGCTAAGCGCCGACCCCAGTTCGACTACCTGACGGCGATCTTCCCCAAGCAGATGTTCAACCTCGAAACGACCCCGCAGAACGTCTCCCAACGCTTGATCAACCTAGTCTCACCCATCGGACGCGGCCAGCGCGGCCTCATCGTATCCCCGCCCAAGGCCGGCAAGACGACCATCCTCAAGTACATCGCCAACGGCATCACCACCAACAGCCCGGAGACCCATCTCATGGTGCTGCTGATCGGCGAGCGTCCCGAGGAAGTAACGGACGTCAAGCGGTCGGTCCGGGCAGAGGTCATCAGCTCGACCTTCGACGAGCCGGTCGAGGATCACGCGATCGTGGCTGAAATGGCACTCCACCGGGCTAAACGCCTGGTCGAATCGGGACGCGACGTGGTCGTGCTGCTGGACAGCATCACCCGTCTGTCGCGTGCGTACAACCTGACCGTCGCCCCTAGCGGCCGCACCCTGTCCGGCGGTATCGATCCGGCCGCCCTCTATCCGCCAAAGCGCTTCTTCGGCGCGGCGCGGAACATCGAGGAGGGAGGCAGCCTGACCATCATCGCCACCTGCCTCGTCGACACCGGCTCCCGCATGGACGACGTGATTTACGAGGAGTTCAAAGGCACCGGCAACATGGAGCTCGTGCTCGACCGCCGGCTGGCCGAGAAGCGGGTCTTTCCGGCCATCGACGTCGCCCGTTCCGGCACCCGCCGCGAGGAACTGTTGCTCGACGAGGTGACCCTGCGTCAGGTATACCTCCTGCGCCGGATGATTACCGCCGTCGGCAGCAACGAAGCGACGGAGCTGGTTATCTCACGCATGTCGAAGACGGCGAACAACCGCGAGTTTCTGGGCAACCTGAACAAGGACATCGTCTAGGCTAGGCCTTTAGGATTTCCCGCGAAACTCCAGAACGACTACTTGGGTTTCCTCTGGTAGGTTACTCTTTGTCACGCTCAGCCGCGGGACCGGCGTGAGTTCCTTGATTCCCATGGCCCTGGCAAAGCGGTCCAACGGATCTATGTCCATGTTCAGACCCTCGGTCTTGAAATGCATGGGGATTACAATCTGCGGCTCGACAAGGCTGATGACTTCCGCCGCCTGCGTGGCGTTGATCGTGAAGTTGCCGCCGACCGGCACCATGAGGACATTCACGTTGCTCATCGCCTCGGCTTGTTGAGGGCTGAGGATGTGCCCCAGGTCGCCAAGATGGCAGACCACTAGATCGTCCATCTCGATGATGTACGCCGTGTTTTTGCCCCGCTTGGCGCCGCCCTCCCCGTCGTGCGCGGTCTGGACGCCGATGATCGAGACGCCTTTTATCTCATACTCGCCCGGCCCCTTGACGACCTTCGGCTCCCCTCCGACGACGGCGGCGTTGTTGTGGTCATAGTGGTCGTGGCTGATCGTCACGATGTCGGCAGTAACGCGGCTTAGTTTGTATCCAACCCTGTCGCTGTACGGGTCGGTGACGAGCGTCACGTTCTTGCCCCGCAAACGAAAGCAGGAGTGGCCCAGCCAAGAAATCTCCATTGCCTGCACCTCCCTGAGCGCTATAATCGCATTGTAGCATAGCCGGAGGGCGGTGAAGCGGCCCGCTACCGGCCCCAGCGAGAGGGTCTTCGGCGTAGCGGCCGAGACAACGGCTTCAGAATCAACTTTCCCGAGGAAGGATAGACTTGGCTCAACTGCGCGTTCGTGTGGTACCGCGCGCGAAAGGCAACCAAATAGCGGGCTGGGAGGGTGACACCGTCAAGGTCAGGCTCACGGCCCCGCCCGTGGAGGGCAAGGCCAACAAGGCTCTGGTCGACTTCCTCGCCGAACAGCTCGGCGTAAGCAAAAGCGCTGTGACTATTGTCTCCGGTCACAGCGCTCGTCAGAAGCGTATAGAGATCGCGGGGCTCGACGACGTCGAGACCCGCCGCAAACTAGGCAAGCCTGCCTAGAAAGCGGCTCCCTGCAGCGATTGCAGCAACAGCGTCTGAATCACCTGCAGCAGGATGATCGCGACGATGGGCGAGATGTCCAACATGCCGATCCGGGGCACGACCCGCCTGATAGGGGCGATGATCGGCTCGGTGATTTCGTCCAGGATGATCATTAGACGGTTCGTCCGCCCCTGGCTGAACCAGGACAAGATCGCCCGGGCGAAGATCGCGAAAATCAGGACGTTGAACAGTATCCAAATGAACTGGTATAGGAATGCGTACAAGGCATCACGCTCCTTGGCAAACGCTCTCAATCCGCTGCGAATGAGACGCCTCGAATTGTCCGCCCCTATTCTACCATAACCCGGCCCATCTCTTCACATTACACGCGCCGGCCGCGGCCCCGGACCCTAACCGCGTTCGCCGAAGATGGCCCGGCCGACGCGGACGATCGTCGCGCCCTCCGCTATGGCCACCTCGAAGTCGTTGGTCATGCCCATCGATAGGTGAGGGAGGGGCCGTCCCAGTCGCTGCTCGCCCTCTTCGCGCAGCTCGCGCAGGCGGCGGAAGAACGGGCGGACCGTCTCGGGATCGTCGACGAGGGGTGCGATGGTCATCAGACCCTGGAGCAGCAGGCCCGGCAGCCGCGCCACCTGCAGCAGCAGGGGCAGCGTCTCCGCCGGCCCCACGCCGAACTTGCTCTCTTCGCCGGCCACGTTCACTTCCACCAGCACCGGCAGGGGGCGCGCCCCGTCATCCCCGCGCTTTGCGAGCGCCTCGGCCAAGGCCAGGCTGTCGAGGGAATGGACCATGTCGAAGAGGGACAAGGCCTGCTTGGCCTTGTTGCGCTGGAGGTGGCCGATCAGATGGAGGGTCAGGTCCGCGGGACGGAATTCGGCAAACTTGCCGGCCGCCTCCTGCACGCGGTTCTCCCCGAAGTGGCGCAAGCCAGCCTCGTAGGCCGTTTCCACCGCCTCACGCGGCATAGTTTTGCACACGGCCACCAGCGTCACGTCGCCGGGATCACGCCCAGCCCCTGACGCCGCTTGTGCGATGCGCTCGCGCACACCGGCGATTCGCCGACGCATCTCCTCCCCGTCTATCATCCTGTCCCTCCCAAATAGTCCGCCGTGGTCCCGCGACCGGGGCGACTTCTGCAATGAGCGACCATAGAGGCGTTGCGCGCTCTCGTCATTCCCGCGGAAGCGGGGATCCATTTCCTAGTATGGCAAGAAACCGGATGGATTCCCGCTTCCGCGGGAATGACGGAAACCTGGCGGCCACCAGCGTTGGATGAAGACGGCATCGGCGGCGGCCAGTTTCACATCTGTACGGGCGAACGGCGGTTCGCCCAGCGGGCGACCCTCACCCTAACCCTCTTCCTTTCAGGGAGAGGGAACCCTTGCGCACCTACACTCGACAACACCCTGGCCAGAGGATGAGGGAGTCGCACTCATTACTCATTACTCATCACTGCGGAGACCGATTACTGCTCCCAGCCGGCCGGTATTGCCCTTCTCCGCCCGGTGGGAGAAGAACAGGTCGGTGTGCGAGGCCGTGCACAGGCCGGAAATCTCGATGTTCGCCCCCGGCACGCCGAGCTGCTCCAGTTGATAGGCGTTTGCCCGCCAGAGGTCCAGGTGGGCCTTGCCGTTTTCGCGATAATCCACCAGGCCCTTCGCCCGGGGGAAGGCCCGCCGGGCCGCCTTGGCCACGTCCTCGCCTACCTCGTACTGGTCCGGACCGATGGACGGACCGACGCCCACGAGCACGTCTTGCGGACGGCAGCCGAACACTTCGGCGGCGGTTTGCAGGGCATGTCTAGCCGCCCCGGCGACCGTCCCCTTCCAGCCGGCGTGCACGAGCCCCACGACCCTCCGCACCGGGTCGCAGAGGAGCACCGGCACGCAGTCGGCAAACGTCATGAACAGGTAGAGGTCCGGTTCGGCGGTAAGGAGGCCATCGGCGACAAGCGGCGAGTCCGCCAGGCCGGGCAGGCCGGCCGTAATCTCCGCCCGGCCGACGACGAGGCATTCCGTGCCGTGCACCTGCCCCGGCTTCAGAAGGCGCTCCGGATCGATGCCCAGGGCCACCGCCAACCGCCGCCGGTTCTCGAACACGGCCTCTTGCCTATCCGGCACCGCCGTGCTCAGATTCAAGGAGCGAAAGTGCCTCTCGCTGACCCCGCCTTGGCGGCCGCTTACCGCGTGGACCAGGCCGTCTATGCCCGCCATGTGGGAGAACCCATAGAGGCGGATTGCTTCCTCGTTCATCTGCACCTACCTTATCCGATGCTTCGCCCCCGAAGCGCGCCTACGCGCCTTCGGACCGGCGTTCCTGCTCGTCCAGTGCCCGTCGGGCGTCCCAAGCCAGCTTGGCGAGGGCCGTGGGCCGCACGCCCGTGCTGATGGCCGCCCACGGCAGCACCTCCCCCACCTCGCGCGGCCGCCGCAGGTAGAAATCCGGCGTCAGGTCGTGGCGCGCCAGCGACCGGTTCCAGGCCGCCAGGGAGTAACGGTCCATCCCCGCCAGGACCGGCGCCAGACGGCGGTCGCCCCGGGCCAGCACCCCCTCCGCCACCGCCCACTCCACGCTATCCGTGCGCACGTCGACGGAACGGGCGCGGAGCGCGGACCTGATGCGAGCCAGCCGATCCTTCAACACCAACGCCGGGGCCATCTCCATCCATTGGAAAGGCGTCTGCGCCTTGGGCACGAAGGGCGCAAGCGTCACGACGACCCTGGCCCCCCGCCTGCCCCGCTCCAGGCGCTCGGCGATAGACCGGGTGAGACCGACGAGCGCCTGCACATCCTCGTCCGTCTCGCCTGGGAGGCCGATCATATAATACAGCTTGGCGCTCTTGAAGCCGACATCCCGCGCCACGTCTATGGCGCGGGCGATGTGCTCCTCGGTAATTCCCTTGTGCACCAGGTCGCGCAGGTGCTGGGACCCGGCCTCGAGCCCCAACGTCACCGTCCGCGCCCCGCTCTCCGCGAGCGCCCGCGCCACGGGCTCGGAGAAGGAGTCGACGCGCAGGGAGGAGACCGACACCTGGGCGCCCATCTCCCGCAGCCTGACCAGGACCTCTTCGAAGTGCGAATAGTCGGAGACAGCCGCCCCGACGAGGCCGATGCGTTTGGTCATCGTCAGGCCGCGCCCGGCCATGGCAATCACGCTCTCCGGCCGCCGCTCGCGGGCCGGCAAGAAGCAATAACCCGCCAGACAAAAGCGGCACCCATGCGCGCAGCCGCGGGCCACCTCGACGAGGTACATGTTGGCCAGCTCCGTGTCGTCCGTCAGCACGACCGACGACCCCGGCCCCTGCTCGAGGTCGCGCAACCACACCCGCGAGACGGCGGGCGGCATCCCCTCGGCCGCCTCTATCCCCAGGAGGCGCCCATCGTCGCTGTAGACCGGTTCGTAGAAGGATGGCACATACACGCCGGGCAGGCGGGACAGCGCGAGGAGGGTCGGCGCCCTATCCTCCTGCGCGCGCAGCACCTCCAGGATGCCCGGCAGGACCGGCTCCGCCTCGCCCACGACGATGGCGTCGAAGAAGGGGGCCAGCGGCTCGGGGTTGGCGGTGAGGCAGGGGCCGCCGCCGATGATTAGCGGGTGGCGCTCGTCCCGCTCTCGGGAGAGCAGCGGCAGACCCGTATCGCGCAGCGTGGCGAGGATATTGTAGTAGTCGAGCTCGAAGGTCACGGAGAAGGCGATGGCGGCGAAATCGCTGAGCGGCCGCTGGGTCTCCAGCGAGAGCACCGTCTCCCCGGGCGCGGCGAGCGCCCCTTCGTAGAAGGCGCGCTCGCACAGCACGTCGGGCTGCTCGTTCAGCAGGGCATAGATGATCTGGAAGCCCAGGCTGGACATGCCGACGTAGTATTTGTTTGGGTAGACGAGGGCAACGGGCAGCCGGCCCCCCCAATCCTTGGTGATCGCCCCCCGTTCAGTCGCCAGTCTGGCCTTGGCTCTGGCCGTTGTCTCCCAGCTTATGCTCAACTTGGAAATCCATATAGAAGCGGCTTGCCGTGGGCTCGCGCTGGCCCTGGTATTTGCTGCCCAGACCCGTCGAGCCGTACGGCTTGTCGACCGGCGTCGTCAACTGCAGGAACGAAATCTGGCCTATCCTCATCCCATAGTAGAGGGTTATCGGCAGATTCGCCACGTTGCTGAGCTCGAGCGTCAGGTGCCCGTCCCACCCGGGGTCGACGAACCCGGCCGTGGAGTGGATCAGCAAGCCCAGCCGCCCCAGGCTGCTCTTGCCCTCCAGGCGAGCCACGGTGTCGTCGGGTAGGGCCACCCGCTCCAGGGTGCTGCCCAACGCGAACTCGCCCGGGTGCAAGATGAAGGGCTTATCGTCCTCGATCGTGATCAGCTCGGTCAGCTCGTCCGTGCTCTTACGCACGTCGATGAAAGGCAGGCGTGAATTGCGAAACACGCGGAACTTCCGGTCGAGGTGAAGGTCCACGCTCGACGGCTGAATGCAAGCCGGGTCCAACGGCTCGATGACGATTCTGCCCCTGGCCATCTCTTCTTTTATCGTTCGATCGCTAAGTACCGCCATCCCATCACCCACATCTAGAGTAGCCGCACACGCGGCACACCGCGCAGCCGCCCTCGTGTTCGATCACGCCGCCGCAGTCCGGGCAGGCCCCGAGCAGATGATCCAGATGGTCGTCCGACCCGTGCGCGGTCGGCAATTCCTTGCCGTTCTTGGACTTGAAGTGGTGCTCCATCACCAAGCTGATGGCGTCCGGGCAGGAGAGAACCACCGAGCCCTGCTCCCAGGCCGGGGAATGGCAGCGGATGCCCCGCAGGTGCTTCACGATAGACTCCGTCTTCACCCCGGCGCGCAGGGCCAGCGAGATGAGGCGGGCCGTGGCCTCGGACTGGGCCGCCGCGCAGCCGCCCGACTTCCCCATCTGGGTGAAGACCTCGCAGAGGCCCTGCGCGTCCTCGTTCACCGTCACGTAAAGGTTACCACAGCCCGTGCGAATCCGCTCGGTGCGTCCCACCGTCACGTGGGGGCGCTGGCGCGGCTCGATGACGTCCCTTCCTCCCTCCGCCTTCTGCGCCTTCGCTTCCTTCTTGCCCACGCTGAGGACCTGCTTCTCACGGCTGCCGTCGCGGTAGATGGTGACGCCCTTGCAGCCCTCCTTGTAGGCCAGCATGTACACGTCTCGCACGTCTTCCTTGGTCGCCTCCTTGGGGAAGTTGACGGTCTTGGAAACGGCGTTGTCGGTGTGTCGCTGGAAGGCGGCCTGCATCCGCACGTGCCACGCGGGCTCGATATCGTGCGCTGTGACGAACACCTCCTTCACCGCCGCTGGGACATTCGCCAGATCGTGCAGAGAACCTCTCTCGGCTATCTCCCGCATCAGGTCCGCGCTGAAGAAACCCTCCTGCACGGCGATCTGCTCGAAGTACGGGTTCACCTCGATCAGGCGATCGTTGTCGAGGACCGTCCGCACGTAAGCGACGGCGAAGAGGGGCTCGACCCCGCTCGAGCACCCGGCGATGATACTCAGCGTCCCCGTCGGGGCGACCGTGGTCACGGTGGCGTTGCGCACCGGCCGTGCCGCAGGCCTATCGTGGATGCTGCCGGCGAAGTTCGGGAACTCGCCTCGTGTCACGGCCAGCTCCGCCGAGGCCTCGTAGCCGCACTTGCGGATGAACCGCATTATGGTCTCGGCCAGCTCCAGCGCCTGGGGCGAGTTGTAGGGGATGCCCAGCTGGATCAGCAAGTCGGCGAAGCCCATGATGCCGAGGCCGATCTTGCGGTTCGCCTTCGTCACGCGCTCGATCTCCGGGATCGGGTACCGGTTGACATCGATCACGTTGTCCAGGAAATGAACCGCCGAGCGGATGACGCCGCGCAGCCGCTCGTAATCCACGCCGGGGCCGCTGCCGTTGTTGTTGGTCACCATCCGGGCCAAGTTGATCGAGCCGAGGTTGCAGGACTCGTAGGGGAGCAGGGGCTGCTCTCCGCACGGGTTCGTGCTCTCGATCGTCCCCAGCTTCGGCGTCGGGTTGTCGCGATTGATGCGATCCATAAAGACGATGCCCGGCTCGCCGCTCTCCCAGGCGCTCTCGACGATCAGGTCGAAGATCTGGCGGGCATTCTGCCACTTCACGGCCTCGCCGGTGCGCGGGTTCAGCAGGGGATAGTCGCCGCCCGCCTCCACCGCCTCCATGAAGCGCTCGGTGATGGCGACGGAGATGTTGAAGTTCTGCAGGGCCTCCAGGTCCCGCTTGCAAGCGACGAACTCGGCGATGTCGGGATGGTCCACGCTCATGATCGCCATGTTGGCGCCGCGACGGGTGCCCCCCTGTTTTACCGCCTCCGTGGCCGAGTTGAAGACGCGCATGAAAGAGATCGGCCCGCTGGCGACGCCGCCGGTGGAGAGGACCTTGTCGTCCTTCGGGCGCAGGCGGCTGAAGGAGAAGCCCGTGCCGCCGCCGCTCTTGTGGATCAGGGCCGTGTTCTTGACGGCCGTGAATATCGAGTCCATCGAGTCCTCGATGGGCAGCACGAAGCAGGCTGAGAGCTGCTGCAACTCACGGCCGGCGTTCATCAGCGTCGGCGAATTCGGCAGAAAGGCCAGGCTCAGCATCTGCTCGTAGAACTCGCGGGCCACGGCATCCACGTCGCACTTAGGATCGTAGATGAGATCGGCGCTCGCGATGTTACAGGCCACCCGCCAGAACATGTCTTCGGGCCGCTCGACCACCTCCCCCTTCTCGTTCTTGGCGAGATAGCGCCGCTCCAGGACGGTGAGCGCGTTGGGGCTCAGGCGCAGCACCGAGCCGGCAATCGGACGAGAGCCCGGCTTGTACGCTAGATCTGGTGAGAATTCGCCATCGTTTTGGCGGGACATCCCTCTCAAGCCTCCTCAATACATCTGGGTCGCTAGGTTGGTTTAGTAGGATGTGGCAGTGGACCGGGCGGGAAGGGCTAGTCGGCCTCGCCTCCCCCGTTCTTCGCGGCGACGGACTTCGCCTGCAGCAGGGCGTCGAGTTCTCTGCGGATGCTCTCCAAGTCCTCCAGGGGACGGTACACCGAAGCAAAACGGATGTAGGCTACCAGGTCGAGGTCGCGCAGGCGCTCGACCACGAGTTCGCCGATCTGGTGGCTTTCGATCTCGGGCAGGCCAGTGCTGAAAAGCGCCGCCTCGATCTCGTCCGCCAGCACCTCCATCTGTTCCGGCAGCACGGGGCGCTTGGAGCAAGCCTTGCGGATGCCTTCCAGCAGCTTGCCCCGGTTGAACTCCTCGCGCCGGCCGTCCTTCTTGACGACGAGCACGCTAACCGTGTCCACCCGCTCGGTGCTGGTGAACCGGCGGCCGCAGCGCGGGCATTCTCGGTGCCGCCGCAGGCCGTGCTCCAGGTCGCGCCAGGCGCTCACCTTGCTGTCGACGGCGCCACAGCGCGGGCAGCGCAGGCGGTCGACTCGCTCGAAGGTAGTGAAGCGCTGGCCGCAGGCCGAGCACTCCCGGCGCCGCCTGATCGCGTCGTCCATCTCACGACTATCGATAACCCTTGTTTCTACACCATCACACGCTGGGCAACGCACCGCTTGCTCCCTTATGTTGACTACATGTTGTGCTTGACAATATCGGCGGCCACAAGATCTAGGTATACGATAGCACAAGGCTACTCCCCTGTCAACGCGTTTTCGAGCGAAAATGCGAAAGCCGATGATTTGAAAAAGCGCTCTCCCTCCCATCGGGAACGCGGGACTCCCGTAAGAGCGGGCCGGTGATGTATAATAGCGCCGGCCCGCCGCACGCGCCAGGCGCGGCGGGGCAATCGGGGAGTGGCCGAGGGGACCACCTGGCGGGCGAAGGCCGGACCTGGCCTACAGCCCACGGCTGGGCCGCTCGGTCGGTAGGGGGAGCAGATATCGAGGACAGGGTGGGCCCGGAGAGTCTGACGGCGCTAGTGGAGAGCTTGCTGTTCGTGGCGGACGGCCCCGTCGCGCTCGCGAAGATCGAGCGCACCTTGGAGGTGGACCGGCCGGCGCTGGAGGCCGCGCTGGCGGCGCTAGCCGACGACTACGCCCACCGCGGCCTGCGCGTGCAGCGCCTGGACGGGCGGGTGCAGCTCGTAACGGCGCCGGAGGTCGCCCCGCACGTGGAGAAGTTCCTCGGCCTGGAGAACGAAGCGCGCCTGTCGGCGGCGGCGATGGAGGCCCTCGCCGTGGTCGCCTACCGCCAGCCCATCACCAGGGCCGGCGTGGAGGCGGTCCGGGGTGTCAACAGCGACCGCGTCCTCGCCTCCCTCCAAGCTCGCGGCCTTGTCTGCGAGGTGGGGCGCGCCGAGGGCCCGGGGCGGCCGATGCTGTTCGCCACGACGTTCGCGTTCTTGGAGTACTTCGGGCTGACGGACCTGGGCCAGTTGCCACCGCTCGACCAGGAAAGGTCCATTGCCGATGCCCTCAAAGGTGAGAAAGGCCAGGCGTAGAGAAATGGCAGCGATACGTAACTTCGACCAACTGATAGAGACGGCCCGCGAAGCCGCCCGCCGCCACGGCCCGCGCACGATCGCCATCGCGGGCGCCGACCAGCGGGAGAGCGTGCTCGCGGCCGCCCACGCCTGGCGGGAGGGGCTGGGCCGGGCGATCCTCATCGGCGACGAGGATCGCATCAAGGAGATCGCCCAGGCCGAGCACGTCGACCTCGACGGCATCACCGTGGCCCACGAGGGCGACCTGGAGATGATGACCCGCCGGGCGGCCCAGATGGTCAGCCGCGGCCAGGCCGACCTCTTGATGAAGGGACGGGTCGATACAGCCCGCTTCATGCGCGGCGCGCTCGACAAGGACGTGGGCCTACGCACCGGTCGTCTTCTCTCCCACGTGGCCGTCTTCGAGATGCCGGGCTACGAGCGCCTGGTGATGTTGACGGACGCCGGGGTGATCGTGGCGCCGACGATCGAGCAGAAGGTGGAGATCATCCAGAACGCCGTGGCCGTCGCTCATCGCCTGGGCATCCCCCTGCCCAAGGTGGCCGTGCTGGCGGCCACGGAGGGGCTGAACCTCAAGATCAAGGCGACGGTGGAGGCGGCCATCCTCTCCAAGATGGCCGACCGCCAGCAGATAACCGGATGCCTGGTGGACGGCCCCCTCGCCGTGGACACGGCGATGTCGCCGGAGATCGCGCGGGCCAAGGGACTGACCGGTCCCGTGGCGGGCCAGGCGGATATCCTGGTCGTGCCGAACATCGAGTCCGGCAATCTCCTCGGCAAGGCCATGAACTACTTCGGCGGGGGCATCCTGGCCGGCGTCGTCGGCGGCGCTCGTTGTCCCCTCGTGGTCGTCTCGCGCTCCGACCCCGAGATGTCCAAGCACGTATCGATGGCCCTGGCCCTCACCATCGTGAGCTCGCAAGACGCGAATCCCTAGGCCACTTGCCAAGGCATCCGCCTTGGCGCTCCCAGGGGACCCCTTGCCGTTCCCCCATGGCCTGCTTGGCCCCCGGCACAACGCTTGCCGTTACTCCGTACGCGATTGACCCCTCATTCGCCCGGCATGCTGGCACGGTTCTTGCACGTAGAGAAACCGTAATGGTCGTGACGCCATCACGCGCAGACGGTGGCGTCCCGGCCGAGCGCTCGGACGAAGTAACGCTCGACACCCGGAAGGGACAACTACCGAGAGAGGGTAATATGAAGGACCGCGAACGCGTCATCGACCGATTGCTCGTAGAGGCCAAGCAGCTCACGCCGCGCGAGGCCACGGTGTTCCTCCTCGACTTCGACCGCTGTTTTCGGGGGATGACCGGCCGACAGGCCTCGGAGACGGAACGGCTAATCCTCAGCTGCCTGCTGCGCCGCGTCGCTCGCATCGGCGCCTAGCAGACGCGGGGTCCGCCCGACCGTCCCTGGCCAAGGCGCGCCGACCCGCCCGCCAGGCAGCGCCGGCCGTGCCAAGCTGAAGCCAACCATCCTTCCCGACGCTTGCACTGAAGACCCACCATCCGGTCGCCGCTCCATCGCCGGCCACGCTCCTCCACCCAGCCCCGTCCGTGCCTACCCCTCCTAGCCCCGGCCCTAGATTGTCTATTCCTACCGAGACCCCGCGCCCACATGTTGTAGGATTCGCCCATATTATTTATGCATGTATCAGAATATACTTTCATACGGCGACTTCACCCCGTCCCGGGAACGTCGCCGAGGGACCTCTAAGCCCGGGGGCAGTTCGTTGACATGGCTAATAATCCGGTGCTATAAACAGGCATGTCTAGATCGACTAGTAGCTGTCCGTCA
>JAJZQK010000543.1 GCA_021847625.1 Chloroflexota bacterium | reverse complement strand
CCTTCTTTCCTAACGTTATTGCAAGGTTCTTCTCGCCCAATCAGAAAGACGTCGAATCCCTTGATTATTGATCTGACTGGCTATCGAGGTGGTCAGGTTGGGGAATTGGTATACTATGGTCTGGTGTGTCAGCCACCGCCGGGGTGGTCGCAGTCGCTGGGCGGCGTGGGGGCGTTGCCGGTGCCCTTGTCATCCCGGCGAGGGTTTCGCCATCCCGGGGCCGTTTTCATCGGGCATTGGTGGCCGTGGGTTATGGGGAATTCCCTGGCCCCTTGTCATTCCCGCGAAAGCGGGGATCCAACGTTATCTGTAGGGGCGAACGGCGTTCGCCCTCCGGCCACGCACTGGATGGATTCCCGCTTCCGCGGGAATGACGGAACCGGCCGGCCGTGCAGCAAGCATAACGCCGAACTATTTAGATGATCTGGTCTTATCCTTGCTGCACGTCCAGCGGGTGGAATAGTCTTGCTGCCGCTCTGCCGTCATCCCCCTGAAAATAGCTGCTCCCCTACAATACGTAGGGGCGGACGGCCTCTGTCCGCTCCGGGGCCGGCACGGAGTCCGGCCCCTACGGTAGCAGGCGTACCGTCGCAGGGCAGTTTTCATCGGGCGTTGGTGGCCGTAGGCTATGAGGAATTCCCGTGCAGGCGGGAATCCATCCGGTGCCTTACCATACTAGAAACTGGATCCCCGCTTGCGCGGGGATGACTGCAGGGGCCCGGCGTAGAGCACGCGCCAGCCCACTGGATCCCCGCTTGCGCGGGGATGACAGGGGTGCCGGCAGAGCCTGCATTGCCCCTGGCGGTAGCGAGCACCCCGGCGGCAACCGCTATGTCGGCTACTTAGGTGCGACTTCGAGTGTGGACACCATGGCCAACGAAGTCGACCGGGTGCGCATTCCCGTGTACCCGGTCGACCGCGTCCAGCCAGAGGGACTCTGAACGGCTAGGCGGTGGTGTCTTCCATACCCAACCAGCCGCTGGCCGTGACCTTCTCTGTCTTCAGCTCCGCTATCTCCTCTTCCTTGACCGTTACCGGGCGCAAGTGTAGCAGCCCACGGACCATTGCTAGCGCCAGGGGCACGACGCCGAAGACGATGAAGATGCTGTCCGGGAGCATCCGCACCCACAGCAGGGTGTAGACGAGCGGCGTGCGGTAGAACTCCAGACTGCGGGCCGACCAGAAGCCGTTGGTGAAGCTTTCGCCCAACTGGGCCACGCCTACCGGCACGAGGGTCAGCATCACCATCCCCATCAGGCCGATATTCAGCCCCCAGAAGGAGATCTTGATCAGACGGTCGTTCCACTTGTCGGGGCGCACCAGATTGCGCATGCCGAACAGCAGCAGGGCGATGCCGAGCATCCCGTAGACCCCCGCTAGAGCGGCGTGGCCGTGGGCGGCCGTGAGGAACGAGCCATGCTCGAAGTAGCTCACGAACGGCAGGTTGATGAAGAATCCCAGCACCCCGGCGCCGAATAGGTTCCAGAAGGCCACGGCGGTCAGGAACCAGAAGGTGCCGCGGTAGGGGAAGGTCTTCCCACCCTGCGTGGCGACGCGGTACTGGCCGTGCGCCTCCACCAGCAGCAGCGTCAGCGGGATCACCTCGAGGGCCGAGAAGACGGCGCCGAGGGCGATCCAGGCCTCCGGGGCGCCGATCCAGTAATAGTGGTGGCCGGTGCCGACGATGCCCGTGCCGAGCAGGATCATCAGCTGGAAGTAGAGCGCCCGCAGTGTCGAGCGATGCGTCAACAGGCCGAGCCTGACCAGCAGGAAGCCGATGACGACGACGGCGAAGACCTCGAACATCCCTTCGACCCAGAGGTGAATCACCCACCAGCGCCAGTAGTCGGCCATCGTGATGTGGGTCGAGGGGTCGAAGAAGAAGCCGAAGCCGTAGAAGAAAGGTATAGAAACGGCGCTGTAGACGAGCAGGTGGGTCAGGCCGCCCTTGTCGTGCTCGCGGCGCAGGCCGGTGGCGACGCCCCGGTAGACGATGAACAGCCAGATGCCGAGGCCGACCATAAGCAGCGCCTGCCACACCCGGCCGAGCTCCAGGTACTCCCAGCCCTGGTAGCCGAGGAGCCACCACAGGTTGCCGAGCCTACCCTGCACGCCCAACCACTCGCCGGCCATACTGCCGAAGACGACGACGACCAGCGCCACGAAGAGGATGTTGACGAGCGTCTTCTGATAGCGTGGCTCGCGCCCGCTCACGAGGGGGGCGATGTAGATGCCCAGCGCCAACCAGGCGGTGGCGATCCAGAAGACCGCCAGCTGCAGATGCCAGGCCCGGGCCACGTTGAAGGGCAGCCAGGCGAGGATGTCGAACCCGTAGAAGGAGCTGCCTTCGACGTAGTAGTGGGCCAGCAGGGCGCCCAGCAGGGACTGGGTCAGCAGCAGCACGACGGCGACGACGAAGAACTTGGCCGTGGCCCGCTGCGAGGGCGTGACCGGCATAGCGCCCGCGTTGAAGAGCGGCATCTTCTCGTAGGCCTCCTCCATCCGCAGACGGTAGCGCTGGTAGACGTAGACGAGCACCCCCATCAGCAGCAGCAGAATCGCCACGCTGGCGGCGCTCCAGAAGAGCGAGCCGAGCGTAGATGTGTTGCCGGCGGCCGCGTCGAAGGGCCAGTTGTTAGTGTAAGAGTAGTTCAGGCCGGGACGGTTGGTGGTGGCGAGCCAGGCCGTCCAGAAGAAGAAAGAGCTGATCTGGTCGATCTGATCGCCGGGGGCCACCCAGGCGCGGCCGTTGGCCGGCACGTGCGCCTCGGAGATGAGCCCGGGCTGTAGGGCCCGCTCCACGTCGCCCTCGGTGAACACCGCGCGGTAATGCTCGCGCACCTTCTCATACGCATAGGCCTGGGCCGGCGTGAGGGTGAGCGTGCCCGTGGCCGCGTCATAGCGGTTCTGGCGGAGGTCCTTCTTCACGAGGTCGGCGACGACGACCTGCTCCTCCGCCGGCAACTGGGCGTAGGGGGCGCCGTAGCGCTGCTGAGCGGTGTAGTCGCGCATGTGGGTGGTGGTGAGGTTGATCGTCTCGGCCGTGTAGTCGGGTCCCAGGTAGGCCCCGTGGCCGAGGACGGAGCCGTAGTCCATCAGACCGTACTTCTGGTAGGTAGCTTGGCCGCCCTTGATGCTGGCGGAGCTGAAGAGTTGCGTGCCGTCGGCCGTGGCGACGACCTCGGGCACGGGGGCGGCGCTGCGGAACACCGCGAACCCGCCCAGGATCAGGGCGGAAAAGCCGAGTAGCACGACGATGAGTAAGCCGTGTTTCCAGAGGCCCGACTCCACGGGCCGGGGTTTGCTTGCCGTGACCTCCAAAACTGACGTGATCCTAGCCATCGATCTTACCCCCTTCCTTGTGATTCGTCGTTCCTCGTTCCTACGCTTCTAAGGATAAGGGAATCGGCCGATAGATTCTGTGATAAAAGTCTCACCTAGCTAATATTCAAGCGAAACCAGTTGCAGTGTTGTCTGCCGCGGGGACG
>JAJZQK010000542.1 GCA_021847625.1 Chloroflexota bacterium | reverse complement strand
ACTGAATGATAACTCGGCGGATTCAGGACTCCAAAGTAGCTAGGGCACACCGAGTGGAGTGACAGCGGTACTTCCGAAAGACACGATACCAGAAGCCACCAGGGGTGTCCTCGTGGAATCTGAGTACGTCGAGGACTTCTTGGTGACGACCAGGCAGTTTGCCGAAGCTGACATAGTGCTACTAGGAACGATCGAAAAGGTGGACGCGGCAAGGTGGAATAGCCCAGATGGAAAGGAATGGAAGCCGGCCGATACGATAGCCGAGCCAATGCCGTATACGACTATCTATGTGGCGCCGAGTGAGATCGTAAAGGGCAACCCCAAGTTTGGTACACCCGTGGCGGTGAGATTCGCTGGCGGAGCAGTGGGCCCAAACAGCCAGGCCATGTCGGCTCAGATTGGCCTGCCCGACCTTGAGGTGGGCACGGAGGTGCTGGTGTTTGGCAAAGACGAACAAAGATATGGGCCAGGCGCTGTGTATACTCCCGCTGGGTACTGGCTCCTTTCCGACATGCACTCCCTGTTCCAGAGAGACGGTGCCCAGTACCTCAGCGTGGCGGGTGTGCGCAAGGCCGATACGGGCATTGTCAACCTGGAGGAATTGCGACGGATGGCCGGTAAGTAATCATGCGGGGGAGCAGTCGGTTGGCTCCTCCTCCAGTGGCTCGAACTCCAGTCACGATCGAGCGTCAGTTGATCTGCGGCGAGTGGCCCGGCAACCATGCCTTGCTCGATCGGGCACATCAAGTGAGCCCACTAGGGTTGGAGTTGCGTCTGTTGAAGCGGAACGTCAACCCTTCAAGGTAGGACTGGGAGCCGAAGGAGTCGACCGGTACTGGTGGGCGCCCAAGAATCCAGCTCCTGGCTTCCGTCCTCGCCGGTCCCGGCAAACAAGGGAGTGCAGGGGGAGCCAACCGACTACCCCGTGCAATCAAGACCGGCGTTCCGCAGCTGACCCCGCCCCTAGTGCCACAGAAGTAGCCTCTGAGCAGGGAAAAGGAGCGAACGGGCGTCAACGCGCCATGTATCTATGAATGGAGGGCCCTCAGACGGGCTCAGGAAGCCTTGGCTCGGGGCCGTAACTTCTGCAATTCGGCAGGTTCTTGGATCTTGAGTGTGCGGAAGATGGCCTTCTGGGTGGCGGTGAGGGCCGTTCTATTGCGGAAGAAGCCGGCCTCTCCTTCGAAGGTTCCCACCTGCAGGCGTTCGAGCTCTCGACGGAGCGTGGGCCAGGTCTCCCCGCAGCGGGTCTCCGCCACCCGCACGAGGAGGAGAGCAAGCCAGCAGAGGAGGACGTGGGCGCGGATGCGCTCTTCTCTTGGTCAAGTCCCAGAATGTGGTGTAATTCCCGATCGTCGCCCCTCAGTCTAGGCGTGGACCAGAGCCACCTCCCGCCTCGTGTCGGCTGCAACCCGGCGCGCTCTTTCCACTTCTTCCGTGGTCTCGACCTCCTCCTCCAGCTTGGCCAGGGACTCCAAGGAGAGGTAGCGCCGGCCCACCAGCCATTCGTCGTTCTGTTCGAGGCGGAGGGCGCCAGCCAAACGGATGAGGCTCTGGTCGTTCGGGTAGATGCCCACCACGTCGCTGCGGCGGGCGATATCCCGATTGACCCTCTCCAGGGGGTTGGTGGAACGGAGCTTGGACCAGTGCTCGGGGGGAAACCGGGTGAAGGCCAGGAGATCCTCCTCCGCCTCCTCCAGGAAGGCGGCCACCTTGGGGACCGGCGTCTGCAGGCGGTCGGCCACCTCGCCCAGGAGGCGACGGGCCTGCTCTTCTCTGTCGCTCCCGAAGATCTGGCGGAGCGCGGCGGAGACCATCTGCTGCTGGGGCCGGTCCACGTGCACGCGCATGTCTTTGGCGAAGTGCACCGTGCAGCGCTGCCAGGGGCACCCGAGGATGCGGCCGATGGCGTTCTTTAAGCCCTCGTGGGCGTCGGAGATGCAGAGACGCACTCCGGAGAGAGCTCAGCCAGGATCGTGCGTACGGCCTGTCGCAGAAGATCGGCGTGTTCCTCGGTCAAGAGCTTGCCAG
Organism: Chloroflexota bacterium; assembly: GCA_021847625.1. The sequence continues at coordinate 1,465 of JAJZQK010000542.1, read as the reverse complement.
CAAGCTCGCTCACCGTCATGCTGTACGTGTCGGCCACCGTGGTGCTCCTCTCGTCGTCTCGTTCTTGCCGGAACCACGACGATTCTAGGACGCCCGGTGGCCGATCTTCTACTCCTTCACGGCTGCTGCGTAATCCACGCAAACCGATCAGCCGAAACGCCCGCATGCCGATCAGCCATTCCGCTCATGCCGATCAGGTCGGAGCGAAGGGGCGCGAGACCTGGGTGAAGCAGCCACCGACGTCACGGTGTCCGAAGTCCTGGGCAACATCGACGCGATGGCCTACGCGATCTCCAGCGTGGCAGAAGGTGACCCGATAACCCCTGACCTCTTGCTGGAAACGCATCGCCGTCTTCTTGCCGGTTCGCGCCTGGAGGGACATGGCGGACGGATCCGGGACAGGCAGAACTGGATCGGGGGCTCGAGTTTCAACCCCTGCAGCGCGGTCTTCGTGCCCCCACCGTGCGAGATGGTCGCGGATTACCTCGTCGACCTGTGTGAGTTCTGCAACAACGACTCGCTGCCGGCGGTGGCGCAGGCGGCGATCGCTCACGCGCAGTTCGAGACCATCCACCCCTTCCTCGACGGCAATGGCAGGACGGGACGGGCGCTGATTCACATGGTGCTCAGACGACGCGGCCTGGCCCCGCTGGTACTGCCGCCCGTCTCTTTGGCGCTGGCCACTTGGGCCGCCGACTACATTGCGGCGCTCACGGCTACGCGATACCAGGGCTCGCCCACCTCTCAGGCGGCTCACGAGGGCCTGAACCACTGGGTTGGCCTCTTCGCAACGGCTACCAGACGGGCAGTGGCCGACGCGACGGCGTTCGAGAAACGCATAGCCGATCTGGAGGCAAGCTGGCGGAACAAGCTCGGCCGCGTGCGGAAGAACTCGGCCGCGGACCTCCTGCTCGCTGCCCTCCCCGCCGCCCCGGTTCTCACCGTTAAGGGGGCAGCGTCACTCATCGGACGAAGCGTGCAGGCGGCGAATGAAGCTGTCGCTCGGCTGGAAGAGGCCGGTGTTCTTGATCAGGTGACCGTGGGCAAACGCAACAGGGCTTTCGAGGCCCGCCAGCTCATCCGCGCGTTCACTGACCTGGAGCGGCGGCTGGCCAGCCCTACAGGAGATACCCGCGTGGCGCCACCGTCGCGCCGAGTGCCGCGACGCAGCGTGCCCTAGTGATCTTCGATCCCGAAGACCATCACCGAATAGTGATCTTCGATCCCGAAGACCATCACCGAACTTCCATCGCGAGAGTCAGGACTCTGCCGGACCTGCAACTTCAGTCCCCTCTGCGCTCAAAGCACCTAAGGGGAGGCACCCAGTTCGTCTCGTTGGCCTAATCCACGGCAGTGAGGCTCTGCTTCGTCACCCATATCGCAGCGTCTTGATCGCCGTAGGCAGCAGCGTCACCCTCGAGGTACCGAATCCCCATCCAGCAGCAGATCAGAGCATCGAGTGCGT
>JAJZQK010000541.1:914-3504 GCA_021847625.1 Chloroflexota bacterium | reverse complement strand
AGAGGTCCAGGGCAACGATCCGGCCACTGGGCCCCACCAGCTCCAACAGGAGTGGCACTAGGATGCCCGTTCCCGTGCCGACGTCAAGCACGCTCATGCTCTCCCGCACCCACAACCTTGTGAGGATCTTTCTGAGCCGGATTATGGTCTCGCTGCTCTCCAACGTGTCCCAACTCGCCGCTGCGCGGTCAAAGAACTCGCGATGATTCACCGGTTCATGCTCCAAGTGGCTCTCACCTCCGCATCTCCTGTGGCACAGTCGCGCCTGGGCGTGCTTCCCCTGGCGCCGAGACGTCCTCTTGCCTCACCTCTCCCCGCCAAGCCTTTACCCGCCGCTTGGGCGAGAAAAGGGTCGCCACGGCGAAGATGAGGGTCGAGATGACTATGATGACCGCCCCGCTAGGGGCGTTGAAGGCGTAGGACGCCAGCAGTCCCAGCCAGCCAGAGAGTACTCCGAACAAGCCGGCCAGTAGGAATAGCCGCCTCAAGCTGTAGGTGAGTTGGTACGCGGCGGCCGCCGGGTTGGAGATCAGGCTGAAGATCAATAGGCCGCCGATGGCCTTGAAGGAAGCAGCGATAGTTGCTCCGGTCAGGAAAAGCAGGCCGTAGAAGATCGCCCCAGCCGGGATCCCCACCGCGAGGGCGAGCTCGCGATGGAAGATGACGGCTTGCACCTCTTTGTAGAATATGGCTACCAGCGCCACGACCATCAGGCAGACCAGTGCCAGGAGAAGCAGATCCTCGTCGGTGACGGTGAGGATGCTCCCCCAGAGTAGGCCTAGCGCTTGCGTCCGCGGGCCGGGCATCAGCCCCATGAATAGGAAGCCTAGCCCCAGCATCAGCGAGAAGACTATCCCCATCGAGGTGTCCGGGCTGAAGTCGCCCCGGTCGGCTAGCGGCCCGATGGCCGCGGCGGCGAGCAGACTGAAGACGAAGGCGAGCAGTAGGGGGTCGAGACCGAGGAGGACCCCCAGCAGTGCCCCAGCGAAGGCGGCGTGGGACATACAGACGCCGATGAAGCCCAGCCGCATGGTCACGACGAAGACCCCGACGGCCGAACAGGCGATCCCACCCAGGAGCGCGGCGAGGACGGCGTTCTGCACGAACTTGTATTGCAGGATACTCAGGTCCATAGCCTTCCTCCGTCTGCTTACATCGTCCAATCAAACCCTGCCTGCGCTCCGAAAAGGGCGGCGAGCGTCTCCGGGCTGAGTACCGACTCAGGCTCCCCCTCTCGCCAGATCCTCCCCTCTTTCAGGATCACCACCCGGTCGCAGGCTCGTGGCAGGGCGAGCAGGTCGTGGGTAACGAAGAGGGTGGTCAGGCCCTTCGTATCGTGGATGCTTCTGACCAGGTCGAGGATCTCTCGCTGTGCCCGCCAGTCGAGCCCGGCTGTTGGCTCGTCCAGGAGCAGTATCTCCGGCTCCTGGGCGAGCGCCCGGGCAATGGCCACCCGCTGCTGCTGGCCTCCCGACAGATGGCCGATGGGCCGATCCGCCAGATGATGCATACCCACCAGCCGCAGCATACCGTACACGATCTGCCAGTCGGCGGGGCCCGGGCGGCGCAGCAGGCCGAGCCGGCCGTAGCGGCCGATCATCACCACCTCGCGCACGTTCACCGGCATGCGCGGGTCCGTGCCGTGAGATTGCGGGACGTAGCCTACCCTAGTGCGGATCCGACCTGCGCTTTTTCGGCTCAATCGCTCTCCAAGCACACAAACCTCCCCCTGCAGAAGGTTGGCCAGGCCGTTGACGACGGTGAGAAGGGTAGTCTTGCCAGCCCCATTGGGCCCCACGATGCCGACGAACTCCCCCCGCCGCACCGCCAGGGAGACGCCCCGCAGCGCGACGTCCTCCCGGTAGGAGACCACCGCCTCGTGGATCTCCACCGCCAGGTCAGTGGCGCTGGTCGAGCGCTTCGAGCAGCAGGTCGACATTGCGCTCCACCGCCTTCTCCCAGGTCTCGGTTCCCTCAAAGGCGCCCGGGAAGTTGGAGAGGTTCAGCTGCACTGCTCCGATCTCCTGGGCCAGACCCTTGCCCGCGTCGGGGTCGCTTTGCAGGTTGTTAATGACTAGGGCAGCCCGGCTGGCCCGGCCCTTCGCCACAAGCTCCTGGAGCTTCTGGGGCGTGGTCTCCTCAGGGCGGCCGAAGGTGTCCACCACCTCGAAGCCCGCCCATTTCACGAAATCAACCTGCATCTGAGAGCACAGTACCCTCACCCCTGCCGCTCGGCCGGCGAGCGTATCCCGCAGCCGCCGGCCGGTAGCCAGAACCTTGTCCTTGTAGGCTGACCCTCGCTGCTGGTAGAAATCCCGACCGGCCGGATCGGCCTTGGAAAGGGCGTCCACCACCGGGTCTATCGCCTTGGCCTGTGTCTCGGGGACCATCCAGTTCCCTTCGACCTGGACCTGTACGACGGAAAGGGCGGGGTTGTTGGCCGACTTGACCAGGTTGTCGGCAAAGCCCTCCCAGCCGTGCTTCAGGAAGAGCCTGGCATTGGCAAGGACCTTCACGTCGCCCGGCTTGGTGTCGAAGTGGCCGGGGCAGGCCGCCGGCAGGATGATGGTAACCACGCCGCACATTTCGC
>JAJZQK010000541.1:0-904 GCA_021847625.1 Chloroflexota bacterium | reverse complement strand
CGCCCCCTATCTCCTTTGCTAGAGCGCCGAGGAGGGAGGTGGTAGTGGCTACCTTTAGTTGCGAGCTACCAGTCGGCGCGCAACCGGAGCTCAACGCCAGTGCAAGCGCCAAGACGAGAGATGCCGCGAGGGGATAGATCCGTACCATGACACAACCTCCTGTTTACAGGCTACGGCACCGCCACGCCGGGCCGGCAAGGCGCCGCCTTGTCTGGCGGCGAGACTCTCGTCGCCCAGGAATCCCCTTACAAAGAACAGGTGCCACACGGCGGCCCTGGCACCGTGTCGGCCGCGCTGGAAAGATGGTTGCAACTAAGTTGCAACGAATATGCAAAAAAAGAGAGCCCCCGCCAGCGCTACCGCGCACGGCAGGCGGCGCAGAGCCCGAAGATCGGGTAGGCTTCCAGCTCCGGCACGAAACCCAGACGCCGATCGACGCAGCTTGTCACTGCAGCCGCGATATCCTCGGGCAAGTCCTGCAGGTGACCACAGCGCAGGCAGATCAGGTGGCTATGCCGGCCCCGGGACGCCAGCTCATACTGCGCCCGGCCGTCGCCGCACTTCATCTCCGTCACCAGCCCCAGGGAGACAAAGAGGTCGAGGGCTCGGTACACCGTGGTCTTGTTCAGGCGCAGCGAAAGATACCGCGAGCGCACGGTCTCCTGCAGGTGCTCCGCGCAGATGTGGCCGGTCACCCGGCAGATGACGTCCATGACCGCCGACCGCTGCGCCGTCAGAGGGTAGCCGTGTTCACGGAGGGTCTTCACGAAGTGCGCGCGTTCCGCCACCTCCTCCGGCTTCGGCGCGTCGGCATCCGCACGTGCCGCTGTGGTTGTACACAAGGCCCTAGCCTCCGGATCTTACCGTTGCAACTTAGTGGCATTTCACGTCGCCATTATACAGT
>JAJZQK010000540.1 GCA_021847625.1 Chloroflexota bacterium | reverse complement strand
AACATCCCCGCCAACAGCCCCAGGCTCGCCAGGAACTTGCCTAGCACCACCTCGTGGTCGCGGACCGGGGAAGTGAGCAGGAGTTCGATGGTCCCGCCGCGCTGCTCCTCGGCGAAGAGACGCATGGTGAGCGCGGGGGTAATCAGCAGGAAGAGCGTGCTCATATTGAGAAACAGGTAGCGCAGCGACGCCTCCCGCGTGTTGATCAGAATCAAACTAAACAGATAGCCGCTGATGACGAGGAAGGCGGCCGTCACGACGTAGGCTATCGGCGAGGCGAAGTAGGAACGGAGCTCTCTTGAGGCAATGGCCATTATGCTTCTCATTCTGCGACGACCTCTTCTTTGGTCGTGAGCTTGAGGAAGACTTCCTCAAGGCTCATGCTGACCATGCGCATTTCGAGCAATCCCCACCCTTGCTTGACCACGGTCGCCGCCAGTTGCTCGCGGACGTCGCCCCCCGCCGTGCACTCGACGTCGGCGACGACGATGCCATCGGCCTGGCCTTCCTCCATCTGCACGGAGACGACTTGGTCTAAGCGTGCCAGGGCCTCGCGGACCTCCTTGCGGGGGCCTCGCATTTCTACCCTGATGCGGGCGGAACTCTGCAATCGGCGAGTGAGGTTGTCGGGGGTGTCCACGGCGGCCACTTTGCCCTGGTTGATGATGACCACGCGATTGCAGGTCATACTGACCTCGGGCAGAATGTGGCTACTGAGGATGACGGTGTGGTCGCCCCCCAGGCTCTTGATGAGCTGCCTGGTTTCAATGATCTGCTTCGGGTCCAGGCCGACCGTGGGCTCGTCGAGGATCACGACGCTAGGACGATGGACGAGCGCCTGGGCAATGCCGACGCGCTGGCGGTAGCCCTTCGACAGCTTGCCGATGATCGTGTTCGCCACGTCGGTAATGCGGGCGACCTCCATCGTCTCTTCGATGCGCACCCGCTTGTCGCGACGGGGGATGCCCTTGAGGTCCGCCACGAAGCCGAGGTAATCGCGCACGGTCATCTCGGTGTAGAGTGGCACGTTCTCCGGCAGATAGCCGATCTGGCGCTTGGCTTCGAGTGGGTTCTCGGCAACGTCGAAGCCGGCCACCTTCGCCGTCCCGCTGGTGGCCGGCAGGAAGCCGGTGAGGATGCGCATGGTGGTGGTTTTTCCGGCCGCGTTCGGGCCGAGTAGGCCGAGGATCTCGCCGGGCTTAGCTTCGAAGGTGACGCCGTCGATGGCTGGATGGGGACCATAATACTTGGTGAGATTCTGGACTTCTATCATCCAACAGCCCTCTTCTAAGTGGGTTCCTACGAGGCGGACTGCGCGACGCGTCTTTTGCCTGTCATCGGCGCGCGCACGCTGGGCAGACTACGACTCGAACCACGCTTGTCGGGCCTGAGTAGACCGGAGGCTATGGTACTAGAGGGCCTTCCGTATGTCAAGCCGGATGTAGCCTGCGACCGTCCCCCGATCGGGCGCGAGAACGCCCGCGGGTGGGAGGGAACATCGATGGAGCCAGCCGTAGGGCAAAGACCCTCCGGCTGGCTCAGAACATTGGGCACAGACACATCATGACGGGGCAAGAGAGACTTACAGCTTATAGCCAATCTTGCGCAGCAAATCGTGGCGCTCCTGCTGATGGGTCGTGTTCTCCACGCCTTTGCTGCGTTCGCCGTCGATGACGCCGAGGATGCCCCGCCCTTGCTCCGTCTCGGCGATCACCACCTGGACGGGGTTGGCGGTGGCGCAGTAGATGCCGCAGACCTCGGGCACGTTCTTCACCGCGTTCAGCACGTTCAGCGGATAGGCGTTGCCCAGGATGATCAGGAAACAATGGCCCGCGCCGAGATTGTAGGCGTTCTGCTTGGCCTGTTCCACCAGAGCGTCGTCGGTCCCGCTGAAGCGCACGAGGGACGGTCCCGACGATTCGCAGAATGCCAGGCCGAACTTGATGCCCGGCATGGTGTTGACCAAGGCCTCGTGGAGGTCCTCTACCGTCTTTATGAAGTGAGATTGCCCCAGAATTATGTTCGCGTCTTCCGGTTTCTCGATAGCCACGATCTTGAGGTCCATTTGCCCCCTCCTGCAGCTTTGGCTAGCGCTCTTCTAGCCCAGCATATCGCCGGACGGGGGTGTTTGTCAAACGCGAAGCGGCTTGCCCGGGGGCACGGGAGCGGCTAGAATACCCCTGCCGACGGTATAGGCCATCATCTGGATGGGCTTGGGGCGCGTCGGCGAAGGTGCACACGTTCGCTAGGGAGGTCGATCCATGAAGGCGGTCGTTTGGGAAGATCGGCTCGTGTATCGCGAGGACTATCCGCGGCCTCGGCGGGGTCCGGGCGAGGCGTTGGTGAGGGTGGAGCTGGCTGGCATCTGCAACACCGACCTCGAGATCACGCGGGGCTACATGGGCTTTCGCGGCGTGCTGGGGCACGAGTTCGTCGGCTTCGTCGAGGAGAGCGAGCGGCCTGAGCTGCTCCGTCTGCGGGTGGTTGGCGAGATCAACTGCCCCTGCGGGGCCTGCCAGCTTTGTCTATCCGGGCTCGGTCGCCACTGCCCCGAGCGTACCGTGCTCGGCATCGCCGGGCGGGATGGCGCCTTCGCGGAGTACCTCACCTTGCCTTTGGCTAACCTTTGGATCGTCTCCCCCGACATTCCAGATGAACGCGCCGTCTTCGCGGAGCCGGTGGCGGCCTGTTACGAGGTGTTGGAGCAGGTGCACGTCCAACCTGTGCAGACCGTCGTCGTGTTGGGTGATGGCAAGATAGGGTTGTTGATGGCGCAGATACTGGCGCAGACGGGCTGCGAGGTGCTGGCCGCCGGGCACCATCGCGAGAAGCTGCTCATCCTCGACCGTTTGGGCATTCCCACCGTCTTATCGGACGCTCTGCCGCCGCGCACGGCCGACGTCGTGATCGAGTGCACAGGCTCCGCCGAGGGGCTGGCTCTGGCCGCGCGCACGGTGCGGCCGCGAGGGACGGTCGTCCTCAAGAGCACGGTGGCCGGCGAAACCAGCGTCAACATGGCGCCCTTCGTCGTGGACGAGATCACTGTCGTCGGCTCGCGCTGCGGGCCGTTCCCGCCCGCCCTGCGGGCGCTCGCCGACACCTGGCTCGACACCCAGTCGCTCATCACGGCCGAGTATCCGCTGGCAAAGGCGGAGGAGGCCTTCGCGGAGGCTTCCCGTCCAGGCGCGCTGAAGGTGCTGCTGAGGCCGTGATCTGGAGAAAGGGATTCACCGCGGAGAGCGCTGAGGACGCGGAGATAGATGGTTTTCCGCATAGTCCTCTGTGGTCCGCAGGGTGAAAGGCGGTAATCGACGTACGTATCGCGGGGCGATGAGAAAGATTCCGGCTACTCCTTGGAGTAACGGCACTTCCTGTGTACGTAGGGGCGGACGGCCTCTGTCCGCCCGGGGCCGGCACGGAGTCCGGCCCCTACGCTGCAGGTAGGCCGCCGTTGAGGCCCTTTTCAGCCAATGTTGAGGGCCGGCAGGTTCCGTCATTCCCGCGGAA